>JBASOB010000286.1:0-6316 GCA_049657865.1 Mobilitalea sp. | reverse complement strand
CTTCCACCGTAACGTTCCCATGGACTCTGGCAAAATAAACTTTATCGACATGCTTTCTAGGAGAAAGCAGTTGATGTGAAAGTTCACCGTCATTGGTAATTATTAAAAGTCCTTCCGTGTCTTTATCAAGTCGTCCAACAGGGGATAGATCTTTTCTCTGTACACTGTCATCAAGCAAATCAATCACAGTTTCATTCACGTTATCTACTCTGGCCGATACAACGCCCATAGGTTTATGCAACATATAATAAACATAAGTTGCATATTTAATTCTGGTCTCATCAAAGGTTACTTCATCCGTGGGTATTACCACCTTTGTTTCGGGTTTGGTAACTACTTCACCATTCACTTTTGCTCTGCCGTTTCGTATCCACACTTTGATATCGCTTCTTGTACCAATTTCCATATCCGACAGAAATCTGTCGAGTCTTAATTGCTGTGCCATAGTATTGCCTACTTTCTAATTCTTACATCCATCTCCAGCCAGGTAAATATTTGTTTTTGAAATTATTCTTTGCAACTTTTATCCAGCCCAAAGGAGAATTATCAACACACACCAAATACCAGCCATCAGGATAAGTTCCTTCAGGTTCAATTGATTCACATTTTAAATATCGTATTACATTTGGATCATCTACGCTAAAATTCATTATCTTGCCATAATCAGCGGGCTTTAAAGCGCTCGCTAACGCCTGTGCAGGCTCAAAGCGCTGTTTCTTCATTTCACCAATCAACAATCCCTGCCTTAATATTCTAAGGCCTTTAATATCAGGTAATCCCTCCGGCAATAAAAATACTCTCTCATCATGTACTACCAATTGATCATAGTTGATATTAAATTTCAAGTCTTTGAGGAAATCAAGTGCCTCCTCGGATAAGATATTTTTACTCTTGCCCATTGGATTTGTACATATTTTTTCTGCTTTTACCTCAGCGAGACTATCAATATCCTTATGAAGCAGGGTAATGAAATGCCCTTCTCCGTCTATTTTATGAGGCCAAAGTCGAATACAGTTTTTTAACTCTTCCTTACCATCAATCCACTCAGGTTTTCCGCAATCAAACCCCTCATAGGATAATCCTGATTCTTTCTGAACAGCTTCCTCCGGGAAAGCATTCACTACATGGAATTCCGGACACTGTTCCATCAGATAAGTGATGGTACCTTCATTCTCTTCAGGAGAAAAGGTACAAGTAGAATAAAGCATATATCCACCTGGTTTTAACATTTTAGCAGCAAAAAGGATGATTTCTTTTTGAAGCTTATTATAATAATCAACACCATACTGCTCCCAGTTTTTCATGATGGAGGGACTTTTCCTGAACATTCCTTCCCCGGAACACGGAGCATCTACTAATATTTTATCAAAGTACTCCGGAAAATATCCGACCAGTTTATTCGGTGCTTCCGACAGTATCAGCGAATTCCGAATACCAAACAACTCAACATTCTTAAGCAAAGCCTTTGCTCTGGAATTACTGATATCGTTCGTTACCAGAATACCTTCTCCTTCGAGTTTTGCACCAAGCTCTGTACTTTTCCCGCCCGGTGCCGCGCAGATATCTAACACCTTATCTCCTGGATTCACTGGCAACAAACTTGCCGGTGTCATAGCGCTCGGTTCCTGGATATAATATAATCCCGCATAATAAAAAGGGTGTTTGGACGGCTGTTGTTCAGTATCATAATAATAGCCATTTTTCACCCACGGTATTCTTTTTATAGAAAAAGGACAGATACGCTCGAATTCCTCCGGGGTTATCTTTAGTGTATTTACACGTAGTCCACCATAATGCGGCTTAGAATAACATTGTAAATACTCCTCGTATTCCTCTCCCAAAAGATTTCTCATTCTGTCCTCAAATAATTTAGGTAAATTCATTCTTTCACTCCATCCATTTATATCTCAGTATCATTATTTTGGCAAAACACGATTCTGCTCTTTGTCCTCTCCAATACCTGGAAGAACAAGGAACGAGCACCTTGTGCGAGTTTCGTAGATCTTCCGTGCAAATATTTTCTGCTTCACAACGTGAAGTGGAAAATATTTACGCTACTAACGTAAACTCTGAGAACGATATCTTTCAGAAATCGCATCTAATTCCCTGCTGAACTTAGCAAGCTCAATCTGATTACCTGCCTGATAAATCCGGAAGAACTCATCTTGAATCGTAATGACTTCCTGTTTATTCGCAACCTTATAAAGGTTTTGAATATTCGTGAGGATATCAGCAACAATATTAGCCTTAATTGTAAAGGAATTCTGTGCGTCCATGATTTCATCTCGAACTACAGACATCTCTCTGTCTAAAATTAAGATTGCATCTGCTGCAGAGGATAATCTTTCTCTGATATGTTCCGGCATGTTCTGCTTATACTTATATTGCAGAGAATGCTCAATCGTAGCCCAAAAATTCATTGCCAGTGTTCTTATCTGAATTTCAACCTGAAGTTCTTTCTTGCCTTTCAAGGTTTCAACATCATAATAAACAACAATATGATAAGAACGGTAACCACTCTTTTTCATTTTAGTGATATAATCTTTCTCGTTTTTAATTCTCATATCAGAACGTTTCTTTATAATATCTACCACTTTATAAATATCTTCCACGAATTGACAGATGATACGAATACCAGCAATATCATCAATCTTTTCTTCGAAATTAACAAGATCAATATTCTTTTTCTGTGATTTTTCAAGAATACTAGAAATCGTTTTTACTCTGCCAGTCACAAGTTCTATCGGAGAATAAGCACCTACATGCTTATATTCGTCCATAATATGATTAAATTTAATCACGAGTTCATCAACAGCTAATGCATACGGATCAAGAATCTCTCTCCATAGTTGTATTTCCATAAATCTAATACCTCCTACTCTAATCTCATTTGAAAATCTGAAATTGTTTGTGAATAGTCATCATTCGTCTAACATTAGTACCATCATGGATAAAACAGCTAAACCTGCTGTTTCTGTCCGTAGAATTCGTCTGCCTAATGTAATCGGTAAAATCCCATTTGTAATAGCATATTCAATTTCCGAGTCTTCAAAGCCACCCTCAGGCCCAATAAAAACACCAATAGAATCATATTGCCCTAAAGTATTCATGACTTCTTTCGTATATTGCATTCCTTTTGCATTTTCATAAGGAACGATTCCTGTCCCCATATTCTTTGCATTTTGAATTGCTTCCTTATATGTTTGAACCGGTTTGATGATAGGAATAATTCCTCTTCCTGACTGTTTCGCAGCACCTTCTGCAATTGCCTGCCATCGTTCCAGTTTTTTCTCTTCCTTTTTCTTATCTTCTAGTTTCACAACTGCTCGTTTCGTCATAACCGGAACAATTTCATAGACACCTAATTCTACTGACTTTTGAATGATAAGTTCCATCTTATCTTTTTTAGGCAAACCTTGAAACAATGTGATTTTAGCTTTTAATTCGGTACCGGTATCTTGTTCCGATTGTATCTCAGCACAGATTTCAGCTTCCGACAGCTTATTAATTATACAATAACAGTCTTTTCCTTGTCCATTACAAATTACAATTTCCTCACCCTTCTTCATTCGGAGGACATTCTTGATATGGTTCACGTCCGGACCGGTAATACTTATTATATTGTCATGTACTTGATGTGGAGTAACATAAAAACGATGCATGATTTTCTCCTGACTCCTGAATAGATTCCTATATATTAGTATCAATTTAAACAAATAATCATCATTTTAAGAACGCGCAAAATTCGTCCCTATCTATTATATAATAGAAAGAACATATGTTCAACAAGAATTTCATTTGTTTTCTAGTTCTTAGTATCTACTTCTCATCATACACTATTTATAAGGCAAATAATCAACTTCTAAGGATAAAGTCAGAATATTATCAATATTTCTATTAAAAATAACAGATTTTTTCAAAGCGTTTGAATCAACTTATTCCCAAACAAAAATCTCCCGAAAATATCATCAGATATTTTCGGGAGTATTTTAACGATACAAGTAGATACTTGTATCGATTTTGTTATTTAATATAACCTTCTTCTTTTCTGTCTGTAAATTATTACAACTCATTATTTTTCAGCCACAAAAGATATCCAATCATTCATCCGATTCACTTCAATAATAGCAAAATTGTTTTTAAGTAATGCTTCTTCCACATCTTTTTCCTTGGTATTAATAATACCGGAACTGATGAATACTCCACCCGGTTTCAAATTTTCACTAATAACGTCTGATAAGGGTATTATAACATCTGCTAAAATATTAGCAACCACGATATCATACTTATTTCTACCTATAAGAGAACGAATTCCATCATCTTCAATGATATTACCGGTATGAAAGCTTAAGTTTCCTTTTGCAATTTCCATTTTATTTACTTCCGCATTCAGAAGAGCTGCTTCTGTAGCAATTGGATCGATATCGATTCCTAATACTTCCTTAGCTCCAAGCTTCTTGGCTATAATTGATAGAATTCCACTGCCGCTTCCTGCATCTAGCACTACAGAATCTGCCTGCATATGTTTCTTAAGTCCGATAATAGCTAGCTTCGTCGTTTCATGTGAACCAGTACCAAAAGAAGTACCGGGATCTATTTCAATTACCAGATCATCTTCTTTAACATCGGGAAGTTCTTCCCATGTTGGTTTAATAAGAATATTATCATCTACATAAAATGGTTTAAAAAACTCTTTCCAGTTATTAATCCAGTCTAGATCCTCTGTTTCGGTAATCGTAATTATCCCGGTTCCTACTTCAACAAATTCCGATAATTCTTGAAGACCATCCTTCACATTACAAAGAAGTGCTTCAAGATCTTCTTCTACGTTGATATAGAAACTTACAAAAGCAGTATGGTCTTGTTCATTCATTTCAGGAAGAAAATCAATAAATAATTTTTTCCTATCTTCCTCTGAAAGAGGGATATTATCACTTATCTCAATACTTGATATTCCAAGATCATTTAGCATATTACTTACTAAATCCTCTGCTTCTACCGTTGTTTCTAACGTGAGTTTCGTCCATTTCATAATAAGATTCTCCATAAAACCTATTCTATCAATTTAGTAATTCATGATTAATCCATTCTTCTGATAATTACTTCCAGAATTTTTTCTTATTCTTGTCTTTGTCATTGTCTGAAACATCAGAGTCATTTTCTTTTTTTCCAGTCATAGCTTCATCAAATTTCCTTAGAAGGTCTTTCTGATCTGCATTCAGACCGGTCGGAACCTGTACCACTAATGTCACATAATGATCACCACGAACTGCTTTATTTCTAAGGCTCGGAACACCTTTTTCTCTTAAACGAACTTTCGTGTCCGTCTGAGTACCTGCTTTTACATTGTAAATCACATCACCATCAACTGTACTAATCTTAACATCCCCGCCCAGTGTAGCAGTTGCATAAGAAATTGGTGCCGTTGAGAAGATATCATACTCCTGGCGCTGGAAGATCGGGTGTCTGCTTACTTCCACCTCAACTAATAAATCGCCTCTAGGTCCGCCATTCGTACCAGGTTCTCCCTTACTACGTATTCTAACGCTTTGGCCATTATCGATACCGCCGGGAATAGAAACTTTGATTTTCTTTTTACTGCTGATATAACCAGTACCATAGCAATCCGTACATTTATCTTTGATGATTTTACCAGTTCCTCTACAGTCCGGACAGGTCTGGACATTACGAACCATTCCAAAGAGAGACTGCTGCGTATATACTACCTGTCCTTTACCACCACATTTTGCACAAGTTTCAGCACTTGAACCAGGCTTTGCTCCTGAACCGTGGCAGGTACCACATTCGTCTTTCAGTGGAAGTTCCATTTCTTTTTCAGTACCAAAAACAGCTTCTTCAAAAGTGATTCTAACCGATGTTCTTAGGTTTGCACCTTGCATAGGCCCATTGCTGGTACGTCTGCTATTACTACGGCCACCACCAAAAAGATCACCGAAAATATCGCCGAAGATATCACCCATATCCATTCCATTAAAATCAAAGCCACCTGCTCCGGCTCCGCCTGTTCCATCAAAAGCAGAATGTCCAAATTGTTCGTATTGTCTACGCTTATCTGCATCACTCAGAACCGCATATGCTTCCGAAGCTTCCTTGAACTTTGCTTCTGCTGTTTTATCACCAGGATTCATATCGGGATGGTATTTTTTTGCAAGCTGTCTGTAAGCTTTTTTTAACTCTTCATCAGTTGCTGTCTTACTGACACCTAAGACCTCATAGTAATCACGTTTATCTGCCATCTTTTTTCACCTTTCATAACAACAACTTAAGCATTGTATATTTGCATCTACTTTAGGAT
>JBASOB010000285.1:0-3395 GCA_049657865.1 Mobilitalea sp. | reverse complement strand
TTGTTTGACGGGATAAAAGAAGTTGGATTTATGAACTATATTGATATTTTTAAAACCGATAAAATCATGAAGGCGTTCAGTGTTACATTCAAATATGCATTTATCACGGTGCCACTTAAACTTGCGATTTCACTGCTGATTGCATATATTCTTAATTTCAAGATCAAAGGGGTTAACCTATTTCGTACTGCTTACTATATTCCGTCAATCTTAGGTGGTTCTGTAGCAATTGCAGTATTATGGAAAGCGATTTTTAGAAATGATGGATTGAACAATACAATTTTAGGCTATATTGGAGTGGAGGGACCAAGCTGGCTAAGTGATCCAAGCTATTCCCTATTTATCATCTGCCTCCTGCGAGTGTGGCAGTTTGGTTCTGCTATGGTTATCTTCCTAGCAGCACTGAAAGGGGTTCCACAAGATCTGTATGAGGCTGCGGCTATTGATGGAGCAGGTAAAGTCAGACAGTTCTTCAAAGTAACCTTACCACTCATATCACCGGTTATTTTCTACAACTTAGTGACTCAGTTATGTCAGGCATTCCAGGAATTTAATGGCCCTTATATTATTACACAGGGTGGACCAAGGAACTCAACTACTTTAATTTCACTATTAATCTATAACAATGCCTTCAAGACCTATGAAATGGGTATGGCAAGTGCAATGGCATGGCTTATGTTCATTATTTTATTAGTGTTCACAGCTTTAGCCTTCATAAGTCAGAAATACTGGGTATATTATTCGGACGATAGCGGTGAGGGGAAGTAAGTATGAAGAAAGAACATCTTCGCGCAGAAGAACCAAGAAACTCGCAAAATTTTGCTCGTTCCTAGTTCTTCCAGGTATTTGAGATTCCAACTAAATCTAAAGAATTCTGATAGAATGGAGAATAATATGTTGTATGGTAGGAAAAGAAGAATCAGTAATATAGTTCGATATGTTATCTTAATTATAGTAGGGGTTGTCATGATTTATCCTTTGCTATGGATGATTAGCGCTACTTTTAAGACAAACAATGAGATATTTAAAGGGATTGGATTGATTCCAGCATCAATTACATTCGAAGGTTATAAAAATGCATTTAAAAGCTACAGCGGTGATATCAACATTATCAAGTCAATGATAAATACCTATAGTTATGTAATCCCGAAGGTCATCTTTACCGTACTTTCTTCCACGATAACGGCTTATGGTTTTGGACGTTTTCATTTCAAGGGACGTAACTTTCTGTTTGCACTCATGATGTCCGCATTGTTCTTACCACAGGTGGTATTAAATGTACCGCAGTATATTATGTTTAATCAATTTGGATGGATTGATTCACCGTATTATCTGGCCCTCGTTGTTCCAACACTGTTTGCTACGGAAACTTATTTTGTATTTATGTTAATACAGTTTATGAGAAATATTCCGAAAGAAATGGAAGAAGCGGCTAAAATTGATGGTTGTAATGTAGTTCAGATCTTAATTAAGATTATTGCTCCGATGTTAAGACCAGCCATGGTTTCCTGTGCTTTATTCCAGTTCATGTGGTCCTCGAATGACTTTATGGGTCCGCTTCTTTATGTAAAAACTCCAGCTAATTATCCGGCTGCAATTTTTGTAAAACTATCCATGGATGCAGATACCGGATTTGAATGGAACCGCGTACTTGCGGTATCGTTGATCTCTATCGTTCCCTCCCTTCTCATATTCTTCCTTGCACAGAATAATTTTATTGAAGGTATTTCAGCAGGAAGCGTTAAGGGTTAATGGAAAGGAGCCGAATAGGGCATGAAACTTAAATTACGATTCGTAACAGCTAGAAATGCGGTAATAGAAATAGAAGATGGTGGAAGCTATAACACCAAAGAACAATATCATATTGAAGTAGAGGAGGGCAGTGTATTTTCTGCCCTTCAGTGCGTTACAACGATTCATAATTTAAAGCCGAGTACCGAATACAGCATCAAGGTAAGAAATGATACTGAGCACGAATGGAAGCTTAAGTTTACGACGAAGGCAGAATATGTAACGCTGAATGTAAAGGAGTTTGGAGCAAAGGGTGATGGAATACAGAATGATACGCTCTTTATTCAGGCAACAATTATGGCATGCCCTATGGAAGGGAGAGTTTTAATCCCGAAAGGTAAATATCTGATTACTAGTCTTTTTCTGAAAAGTAATATTAAGATTGAACTTGCAGAAGGCGCAGTGCTTCTTGCAGAACTTGAACGTAGTAACTATCCCATTTATCCGGGATTAATTGAAAGCCAGGATGAGAAAAGAGAGTATAATCTAGGTAGTTGGGAGGGAAATCCCCTGCCGATGTACACGGGTATTATCACAGGAATCGGAGTGGAGAACGTAGTAATCTACGGAAATGGATGCATCGATGGAAGAGCTGGACAATCTGACTGGTGGGTGAACGAAAAGGAAATGCGTGGAGCCTTCCGCCCGAGATTATTGTTTCTTAGTCATTCTAGTAATGTGACAGTGCAGGGAATTCATTTCATGAACAGTCCTGCATGGTCGATTCATCCTTATTTCAGTGAAAATTTAGCTTTCATAAATTTGTATATTGAAAATCCTCAGAATTCTCCGAATACAGATGGCTTAAATCCGGAATCCTGTAAAAATGTTTTAATTATAGGAAATCGGTTTACGCTCGGAGATGACTGCATTGCTCTCAAATCCGGCAAAATCTATATGGGTAAGAAATACAAAACGCCCTGCGAAGATATCACGATAAAGCATTGCTTTATGGAAAATGGACATGGCGCTGTTACGATTGGAAGCGAGATGGCAGCAGGAATTAGAAATGTCTTGGTTCAGGATTGCCTCTTCAAGTCAACGGACCGAGGACTTCGGATCAAAACCAGGCGTGGCCGAGGCAAAGATGCTGTTATAGATAATATTACATTTGATCGAATATTCATGGAGAATGTGATGACTCCGTTTGTGGTGAATTGCTTTTACTTCTGTGATCCGGATGGAAGAAGCAAGTATGTTCAGTCGAAAGAAATTGCTGCGGTAGACGAGAGAACTCCGCAGATCAAATCCCTCACGTTCTCCAATATTACCTGCCGGTCAGTGCACGTCGCAGCAGCTTATTTCTATGGACTGCCGGAACAGAAGATTGAACGGATCGCGATGGATAATGTCACAGTAAGTTATGCAGATGATGCGAAATGTGATGTGCCTGCGATGATGAGCGGGATAGAACCGTGTACAAAGATGGGATTATTTGCAGCAAATGTGGATAACCTGATACTGAATAAAATCAATATTGAAGGTCAGGACGGGGAGAAATGTATCATTACGAATGTGGATAGGATTGTAGAAACTTAAAGTGAATTGCTTGATACAACATAATAGCGGATAACTTAGGACAATCTGAAATTAGATGACAAGAT
>JBASOB010000284.1:0-2947 GCA_049657865.1 Mobilitalea sp. | reverse complement strand
ACTTAATTCGTTTTTTGTCAAACCCATCTCTTTACCAATGTTATATGCTACAATTGCAGTTCTTCGGTGATGATTTTTCAATAGATAATTGTACAGATCTACTGACTTTGTAAATGACATTATTATTCCTTTTAATGTTGTATTCACTAAATCCCCCCTCATACCTATGCAACTGATGATATCTATTTTTATTATATTTCTTACTATATAAATAGTCAATCAATTCAACCTATATTCAATTTATTACACACAGATAACACTAAAAAGCTGTTATTTTGTATTATATTTGCTTTTCTGTTGCAATGATTACATATCCATCCTGACTGCTTCTAGTATCAAATTCACTAGCGATAATCAAATGGGAACACATCATAAATGAATATATCAAGAACAAAAAAAGTACCCCAGTCTTCTGACTGGGGTTTCCATATGTACTGATTGTATTTGAAGAACTATGCCACCTTCCTATAAAATCGAGGTGGCAAATAGGTGGATAAAACCCCTATTTTTCATATCTGAAACACTTCAAACCCTTATCTTATCTTGCTTAATAGCACCACGGTCTCCATGTGCCTTGAACCGACAAAAATGATGACAGCAAGACCTAGTGGTTCCTTGCCGGAAAATCATATCACCGATTTGATTGATTGAACTTAATGATATCGTACAGTCTTTTATTCTGATAGATTCTCTCTTTCCCTATTTTTTTTGAAGTAAGAAAGCCTTCTTTTTCAAGCGAAACAAGGTAATTAGCCGCAGTTTTTCTTGTTACAGACAAACCATTTTCAATATATATGATTTTTGTGTAAAACTCATAAAACAGCAG
Organism: Mobilitalea sp.; assembly: GCA_049657865.1. Taxonomy (GTDB): domain Bacteria; phylum Bacillota; class Clostridia; order Lachnospirales; family Lachnospiraceae; genus Mobilitalea. The sequence continues at coordinate 2,121 of JBASOB010000284.1, read as the reverse complement.
ATCAATCAATTCCTTTGAATAGATCTTCGGTAATTTTTCTTTAATCTCCATACTCATGATTTCAACTTCAAGATGAATTTTTTTTACCAATTTCAATGTCTCTTCTGACATTTCTTCAATACCTGTTAGAATAAAGACGATCCATTCTTCCCATTTTTCTGAAGTTCGTACCTCTTGAAGAAGCCTATAATATGCTGACTTATTTCTGATGATATAGCTACTAAGGTATAAAATAGGGCTGTCCAGCAGTTTTTTTAGTACTAAATATAGTATGTTGATGATTCTGCCTGTTCTGCCATTGCCATCATAAAAAGGATGAATACTCTCAAATTGATAATGGATAACTGCCAATTTTATCAAGGGATCAATATCATCATAGTCTTCATTGATGTACTTTTCCATGTTACTTAATAGCAATCTGATATCTTCTTCTCCTTCTGGCGGAGTATAAACGGTTTCACCAGTGCTTTCATTACGAAGAACCGTACCAGGTAATTTTCTTATACCAGCGCGATTTTTCTCAATCACACCTTGAATTTCTATAATCATATTTGTTGTGAGCATTTCATGCTCTTTAACAAGCTCATATCCTTGCCACAGGGCTGTTCTGTAACTAACAACTTCCTTTGCCGCTAGACTTGCACCACTTACATTACTCATTGCTTGATATAAGTCATCATGAGTTGTTATAATGTTCTCAATTGCTGAGCTATCCTTGGATTCATTAATCATAACTGCATTGATGAGGATATTTTTATTGGGAATTGTATCTGCATATCCTTTTAATTCTGCTAATGCACGATTGGCTCTTGCCAGTTGCTTTAGTACCGCCTTTGTCTCCAGTTCAAAACTTGGTGGCAACATAGGTAATTTTTGCTCATACATTTCAAACACCTCCAGTTCAAGGGTATTTTATCACTGTTTTTTACCTATGTCAATTTTATATATGTAAATTTTCGAATAAATTACCCACGTTAGTCCGAAGTGAGTAATTTATTTGTTTTTATATATATATGTGCACGACAACCTAAATCCGTTGCAAAAGGATTACGGTCTCAACGTGCCTTGAGTAGACAAAAATGATGTCGTGAAGACCCAATGGTTCCTTGGCGGAGGCTTATTTTTCTCGAAAACGGATTGTTCATATCCGATTTTTGAAAAGATTAAAATAGCATCAAATTTGTTCGGTATTTGATATCCTACGATTGCCCATTCAGCTTTATCTCGTTTATGCTCTACATCTATCGAATCTTGTGCATAAAAGTCAAATCTATTAGCCATTTCATTATCAAAATTTATTTTGCGCCTTTTCTTTTATAGTTATTATATTAGTACTTATAGCTCTGTACCGTACATAAAAAATTTTGACATTACTTTTAACCTCTCTTTCTATTTTGGGGTATAAAAAAAGAGACTTTAGTTTAAGTCGTTTAAGTTGACTAAACTAAAGACTCTGTTTACATTAATTTTATAAAAACTGAGGTTTGTGGAAACATATCAACTGGCTTTGAATATTTATGTAAGCTTTTCGATCAATAAATCACCAGTACCTGCGTTGCTTTTCGTCAACCCCATAAATGGCTGCTGCGCATCTGCACGCTTATAGATTACTTTTGCAGCTGTATGACCATGGACAGTCCTTCAGAATACTTGTTGCCCTAATCCTGAACTGAACGCCTCTTTGAGATTTCACACGATAACCGACGGATGTAAGTCATTTACGTTATTATATTTTTTAAACAAATTTTTTATTAAAATAATTGATAGAAAATGGCTTTCCATGACCAGGGTAAAGGATATTAATATCCAACTTTTTGAGTTTATTTATGCTTTCGTTAAAGTCTTCAAGATTATCGATATAACTGAAACCTGCGAAATTGTAAATTAAATCACCGCAAAATAAATCACCTTCGCTTGTCAATACACCAATAGATCCTTTTGAGTGCCCCGGAAGATGAATTGCCTTTGCAGATAAACCAAACTCAGCGAGATTTTGTCCGTCCTGTAAGTAAATGTCAGGCTTAAACGTGTCAAAAATACTATTCTTACCGAAAGCAAGAGTGACTAATCTGAAAGTAAAAGAGATTTTATCAGGTTTTAACTTCCGATTCCACGACATAT
>JBASOB010000283.1:0-2452 GCA_049657865.1 Mobilitalea sp. | reverse complement strand
AAAGGTTCCGTTCTGTGCACCCTTCTTCGCGTAAGAGAGATAAGGTCCCTCCATGTTGATGCCGACTAATGCAGCACCGCTTTCGCTATGATAGGTAGAGGCATTCGTAAAAATCTGAACTAATTCTTCGTTTCCAAGCGTCATAGTGGCAGGTGCTATGCTTGTGATTCCCTGACTTGCCTGATAATCTGCTAACGCTTTGGTAGCTTCATGGGTTCCGTCGCAGAAATCATATCCAACACATCCGTGAAAATGAATATCGGTAAGTCCGGGTATGGCATACATACCCTCAGCCTCAATCACCTGCTCCGAAGAATCGCCAAGTGCAGAGATGCGTTCTCCGTTTATATAAATATCTTTTTTGGTAAAACTTCCATCTTCTGAATATACATTTGCATTTTTAATTATCATTAGAATATTCCCCGTTTCGTTTTAATAAAAGTTGTAATAGTAAGAATTGTTTCATTACGTAAAATGACGTTTGACAGTAACAATCCAACTGCTGTTATTTTCTAATAGTTTACTATATTTTACGTGAATTCCGTATCTAAGTCAACCATAGCTCAAGAAATTCCAATAAAGCACCTGTCAAGTAAACACCAGTGAGACAAAGGATTCCGTTAATGTTTTGACGATGTGAAGGTAATTTATATACTGGAAGAAAATAAAAACTAAAAATTAAAAAAAAGAGAATATTTTTTAAAAATATCCCCTTTTTTACCACAAAATAATTAACAAAAATTAAAAAAGGTGATGTATTCATATTGCAATCGTGATATAATATTTTTCGGTGTGCTTAAAAAACACGACATTGTTTTTAGTTTAACAAAGACACAAAAAATACATATAAAGAAAGAAGGAAATGTTTATGTCTAAGTCAACATTTCTGGGTGGAATCCATACCTATGATGGAAAAGAACTATCAATGGACAAACCCACAACTGTTCTGTTACCAAAGGGCGATCTAGTATTTCCGTTATCTCAGCATATAGGCGCTCCGGCGAAGCCGATCGTGGCGAAGGGAGATAAAGTTTTAGTAGGCCAGAAAATTGCAGAAGCTGGAGGATTTATTTCCGCTAATATCATCAGCTCGGTGTCCGGTACAGTAAAAGAAATTGAGAAAAGATTAACAGTACAAGGAAATCTGACAGATTCCATTATCATCGAAAACGATAATGAATACGAGAAAGTAGAAGGATTCGGACAAGAACGGGATTATACTGCAATGTCCAAAGATGAAATCAGAAGCTATGTTAAAGAAGCAGGTATTGTTGGTCTTGGTGGCGCTGGCTTTCCTACTCACGTCAAATTAGCACCCAAAGAGGAATCCAAGATTGAATATGTCATTGTCAATGGGGCTGAATGTGAACCTTACCTTACTTCAGATTATCGCATGATGCTGGAAGAACCAGAGAAAATTGTTGGTGGTTTAAAGGTTATGTTAAGCTTATTTGAAAATGCCAAAGGTATCATCGCAATTGAAGATAATAAACCAGAGGCCATTAAGAAGCTTCAGGATCTTTGTGAAAAAGAATCTAACATTGAGGTTTCTGCTCTTAAGACAAAGTATCCTCAGGGTGGTGAACGTCAAATAGTATATGCAGTTACCGGTCGAGAACTTAATTCTAAGAAACTGCCGGCTGATGTAGGCTGTGTAGTAGATAATGTAGATACGGTCATAGCAATATATAATGCAGTGGTAATGAGTACTCCGCTTATTCGTAGAATTGTCACGGCTTCAGGTGACGCGGTAAAGAATCCTCAGAATTTTAATGTAGCAATTGGAATTGATTACTGGGAGATATTAGAAGCAGCAGGAGGTTTTGTGGAACGTCCGGAGAAGATGGTATCCGGTGGACCGATGATGGGTATCGCGTTATATAACTGTAATGTTCCGGTTACTAAGAATAGTTCTGCATTATTAGGATTCTTAAAAGATGAAGCAGCAGTCGAGGAATCACCTTGTATCCGCTGTGGAAGATGCGTGTCCAAATGTCCGCTGCAGTTAATGTGCTTTGAACTTGGAGCGCTCTCTGATCGCGGTGACATGGATGGTTTCGTGAAGCTGGATGGTATGGAGTGCTGCGGCTGTGGATGCTGTTCGTATGTATGCCCTGCGAAACGCGGTCTTACGCAATCAATTATGGAAATGAGAAGCAGCATATTGGCAAAAAGAAAGAAAGCATAAATCTTAACATACAATTCAGAAAGAGGTGTAAGCGTGAGCGATTTATTTCATGTATCGGCAGCCCCGCATAAAAGGAGCCCGATTACAACTAAAAGTCTAATGCTGGATGTGATTATCGCATTAATACCAGCAGGTATATTTGGCGTCTATAACTTTGGTATCAATGCATTGACACTAATTATCATATGCGTACTGGCATGTACATTAACAGAATATTTCTATTGTAAGATTATGAGGAAACCTTCTACCGCAGGTGATTTATCC
>JBASOB010000282.1:0-7486 GCA_049657865.1 Mobilitalea sp. | reverse complement strand
GCTAATAAGGATACTACAGTTATCTGTGTATTGTTGGATGGGCCGGCGGTGTCTTTGAATGGATCACCTACGGTATCTCCTACTACTCCAGCTTTATGAGCATCAGAGCCTTTGCCGCCATTATGTCCGGATTCGATGAATTTCTTGGTATTATCCCAAAGACCACCGGCATTGGACATGAATAAGGAGAATAACAGACCACTGATAATGTTACCTGTTATGAATCCACCGATTGCCTGAACGCCTCCGATGAAACCAACTGCGAGAGTTGCAAGTATAACCATTAAACCTGCAGGAATCAATTCTTTGATTGCTCCTTCTGTTGCGATTGTGATACATTTATCATATTCTGGAACTACGCCTTTTTTGCCTTCTTTAAGTCCAACGATTTCTTTGAATTGACGATGAATCTCAGCTACTAAACGCTGTGCATTACGATCAACGCCAAGCATCAGCATTGCTGAGAATACAGCTGGGATTGCAGCACCGAACATTAATCCGAAGAATACAAGTGGATCGAGGATATCAAATCCCTTGATATATTGAATGCCTTCTGCAACAAGTCCTTTTTCGATTGCGGCAACATTTACTTCACTCATAAAGGTTCCTAATAGAGCGATTACTGTAAGTCCTGCTGCACCGATTGCAAATCCTTTTGTTACGGCTTTTACTGTATTGCCTGCACTATCAAGAGAATCCGTAATTTCAAGCGCTTTATCGCCTAAGCTGCCCATTTCAACTAATCCGCGGGCATTATCTACAATTGGGCCATATGCATCATTGGAGATAATCATACCAACGATAGATAACATACCAACTGCTGCCATACTGATTCCGAACATTGCATAACCGGTTCCAAGAGGTTCACAAATCTTGAATGCGGCTAATGCTGAGATACCGATTCCTACCATAGCTGGTAATGCACTGATGAGTCCGTAAGACATACCGGACAAGATTGTAAATGCAGGTCCTGATTCACAAGCTTTTGCAACTGCGTGAACTGGTGGTCTCCTGTCATCTGTAAAGTAATCACTGCTAATTCCGATAAGAACACCAACCATAAGACCAATTGCACTTGCTCCCCAAATACGCCATTCAAAACCAAATGCGTAGGTTGCTGCTGCTGTTAACACTGCATAAACAGCTGTTGTTACATAAGTATTGCTATTTAATGCTCTAGTTGGTTGTCCATCCTCTTTCATTTTGGCTGTTAAGATACCAATAATGGAAGCAACTAAACCGATTGCTGCATAGCAGAATACTGTCGCTGAATTTAAATGTCCGCCAGCTGCTTTATCAATAACTCCTGCCATAACAAGTGCTGCTGACATGGAAGCAACATTTGAATCAAATAAATCCGCACCCATTCCAGCTACATCACCAACATTATCACCAACGTTATCTGCGATAACTGCAGGATTTCTTGGGTCATCTTCCGGAATACCAAGTTCAACCTTACCAACAAGGTCTGCGCTGATATCTGCGGTCTTTGTGAAAATACCGCCACCTGCTTTTGCAAATAATGCCATCGAACTGGCACCAAAGCTGAAACATAGTAATGCGGTTGTATCACCGGTTAAGAGAAGCACTAAGGTAACTCCAAGCAAGCTGGCTCCTACTACTGCCAATCCCATTACTGCGCCACCACGAAAAGCTGCCATAAAGGATGGTTTAATTCCTTTTGTTGAAGCTTCTGCTGATTTTACATTTGCAATCGTAGAAATACTAATTCCGATTACACCTGCGATACCAGAGAAAATTGTTCCTCCTATATAAGCTAATGCCATTAACAAATTACCTAAAATGTCGCCGTTCCAAATCGGCTGTGGAAGAAGAATAAAAATAATCAGTGCAGCAACAGAACAAAAACGAAGTAATGTTTTGTATTCCTTTTTAAGAAAGGTATAAGCTCCGTTACGTATTAATAATCCGATCTCAGCAATTCTTTTGTTACTGGAGGGTTGAACCGTAACCCATCTGTAAAGCCATGCTGCTGCTCCAAATGCGCATATTGCCGTGATAATAGATGCTACCTGGAAAAACGTTAAGTTGAACTCCATAATGCCATCTCCCTTATACTTTTTTTAGCAAATGTTTAGTTTATTTACCAAATTTTCGCTTTGTCATATATGTTAACACTTTTGTTTATTTTGTGCAACTAAAAACCTTTTAATTGATTATTTATGTCATTTTGTACATATTACTTATTTTAGATTGCAACTTTGTACTTATCGCTATGTGTATAATGTGTCTGTAAACGAGTTTCTTTTGTGCATTTCACCAATACCTTGTATTTCTTTTTCGTTATTTTTACCCAATGCCGAATATGGTGTTTTTTATGGCATAATCTTTCGCATACGATTGGATTTTATTTCGATATATCATTGACATAAACAGCTAAAATGAGCTACAATAAAACCAATTTCATTTACTTGTCATTTCTCTAAACAATATGGTATCTACTATATAGATGTGCATATTTATGGTTGGCAATTGTAATTATTGCAATCCGTTTCCTCACTTATCACAATCTGCTTGTATCAAGACAGTATTCCTTCCACTAATGCTGAGTCATTTTTGCTAGACGAATCTTCTGTCTCATGTAGCTTTGTGATGAATATATGCGTTCATTTATGCCTATTAATATGACTTAGAAAATGACTTAATATGCTAAGGAGGATTTAATTATGGATTTCTTATTGTCAGGTATAACGGCAATTACTTGGCAGCAGTTGGTTATGTATGCCATCGGTCTTATACTGATTTATCTCGCAATCGAACACGGCCTTGAACCTTCTCTGCTGCTTCCTATGGGATTCGGTGCGATTCTAGTAAACATTCCCTTTTCCGGTGTTATTAATCAAACGTTGGAGGGTGTAGGAGACACGGAAGGTATTATTGAATGGTTATTTTCAACAACGATTGGTGCCTCAGAAGCCCTGCCGCTTCTTTTATTCATCGGCATCGGCGCAATGATTGATTTCGGACCGTTGTTATCAAATCCAAAGATGTTCTTATTCGGTGCTGCTGCACAATTTGGTATCTTCTTCACGATTGTAGTCGCTGCTGTTCTTGGGTTCAGTTTGAGAGATGCTGCTTCTATCGGAATTATCGGTGCTGCAGATGGTCCTACTTCCATCTTGGTATCTCAAATACTTCAATCAAAGTATACCGGTGCTATTGCCGTCGCGGCCTATTCCTATATGGCCCTTGTTCCGCTTGTACAACCAATTGCAATTAAATGCGTAACTACCAAGAAAGAACGTATGATACGTATGGAATACAACCCAAAATCAGTTACAAAGTTAACGAGAATTTTATTCCCTATCATCGTTACTTTCGTTGCCGGTCTCGTTGCTCCCCAATCAGTTGCATTGGTTGGCTTTCTAATGTTTGGTAACTTAATCAGAGAATGCGGTGTTCTTGGAACATTATCTGATACTGCACAGACATCATTAGTAAACTTAGTCACCTTATTGCTTGGTATTACTGTTGCTTTCAAGATGCAGGCCAAAGATTTCGTAACCGTAAATACTGCTATCATTATGGGCCTCGGTTTAGTTGCCTTTGTAATCGACTCCATGGGTGGCGTACTATTTGCTAAGTTCTTAAACTTATTCATTAAGAAGAATAAGATCAACCCTATGGTCGGAGCTGCAGGTATCTCTGCATTCCCAATGTCCGCTCGTGTTATCCAGAAGATGGGTCTGCAAGAAGATCCTAGCAACCACTTGTTAATGCATGCAATCAGTGCTAACGTATCCGGTCAGATTGGATCAGTAGTAGCCGGTGGTGTCGTTATTCAGGTAGTTAGTGAAATTCTGAAGAATATGGGTTAATGGAAAGGAGCATATTATGAGTCCAGAAAGATTAGAAATTATAAAATATTCCTTTATCATCATGGGAAAAGGAATGCTTGCTATTTTTGTCGTAATGATTATCTTAATGTTAATTACCTTGCTGCTTGCATGGGCTACTAACTTACGTAGCAAAAAGAAGATAGCTTCTTAATATTTTCAATCATGCATTCATAGACTAAATAATAGTTACTCTTATTACTTAGTTCAATTGTAACCATAAGAAAAGCTGCTATAGGAATGTTCTGCCAGCCTACTGTCAATGAGACAACCGGCGGTCAGAGATATTCCTATAGCAGCTTTTTATATCGATTATAAGCTTTTAATTTTGTCCCTCTAGAATTTTAAACTTGTCAATTATTTTCTTAAGACCAATGACAAGTAAATCAACTTCTTCACCAATTTGATTGATGTTTGTCATTGCAGCTAATACTTCCTCTGTTGTTGCTGACGTTTCTTCCGTACTTGCTGCATATTCTTCAGATATTGCAGATACGCTTGATCCAATATCAGCTACGTGCGCTCTACTCTTCTCCATACCTTTTGATACCGTGTCAAGGGTGACTATTTCACGATTCACATTATCAAGGGCGGCTACGATTGCCATATATTTTTCCTTGGTATCGTTTACGCTGAGTGTCTGAAGATGAACTGCTTCCTTCACTGAATTGCTTTGCTCGCTAGCTGTAAAAATATTTCTTGTAAGCTCACTCAACATAGAATCAATCATCATTGTCGAACTCTTTGACTGCTCTGATAATTTTCTTATTTCTTCCGCTACCACTGCGAACCCTTTGCCGGACTCTCCTGCTCTAGCTGCTTCTATGGATGCATTCAGTGCTAATAATTGTGTCTGTTTTGCAATTCCTGAGATCATTGCACTTGCTTTTCCAATTTCACTTGCACTCTCGCTAGTAGTATCAATGATATTAAATATCGACTGGAAGGCTGTTTGATTCTTAAGGGTAATATCCTCCAGCTTATTCACTGATATCAGACCATCTTCGCTGGCTACCTTAATCTTAAGGCTTGCCTCGGACAATTCTTTTGCACTATCCGTACTCTGGGTCACAGCAGCTCCCAAATCATTAATTTCATGCACCAATCTCTGAGCATCATCAGCCTGACTGGACGCTCCTTCCGCGATTTCTCCCACTGTTTTTGCAATTTCATTCATAGAAGAGGTTACTTCATTGGAATTAATTCTCATCGCCTTTGAGGAATCCGCTAAATGATCCGAGGATTGAATCAATTGTTTGATGACTCCACGTAACGATCCGATCAAGGTAGAGATGGATCCCGTCAATTTACCTAATTCATCCTGACTATTCGCATCATGAGGATTAAAAGAAAGATCATTGTCTGCTAAAGCATTCATATCAACAATTATTTTTCTGATATTGTTCTGAAGATACCTGATGATATAAATAACGAACAGGATAATCAAAACAAGTACTAATATAATAATTGCGGAAGAAGTGATTATAGTCTTATCAATGGAGGCTTTAATATCCAAATCAGCCTGGGCACTATATTCATCTAAGATTTCCGTAATTACGTTAAGTCCTTCTCTTGCTTGCGTAAATAATAGTTCCTGCGCTGCACGATCTCCGACTTCTCCCATCGGATCATAGGAATCAACCCACTCATTAAATGAATCTTGAAACTTCGCATTTAATTCAGATATCGTGACCTGTGTCGCCTGATGCTTAAAATCCAGATAAAGGTCTGGATATTTCTGAAGATTCAGCATAGCTTCATCCATACGTTCTTTCACTTGCAAGTAATTTTCTTCATAAGTTGCTGCTAATGCTTCTTTTGCCGCCTCATTATTTTCATCACCAGTTAAAATGAGTTCCTTCTTCGCGAGCTCCGCTTGATAAAAATCACGGTCTGCATTCAATATTAGCGCGGTATTTACATAAACAACGTCATAGTATGTTTCTTTTGCTACTTTCCTGATACTGCTTGCCTGAGCAGACATCTGGAGTAGCAGAAAAATTGATAGGACAACTGCAGGAATTACTAAAATCCATAATTTAGTTGCTACCTTCCTGTTGCGTAGAAATGACATAATTATACCTCCATTCAAGATTATAAAGAAAATTTGTGTTAATTTCTGACATATTTTACTTTATAATCTAATTATATCACAATTTTTGCATTTTACAATCATCTAAGCTCATATTGAACCTAGTATTATGAATTTTTGTTAATTAATGACTTTATTCGAATTATAACCGGTATAAACATTCGAATTCACCCTTAGAAGTTCATTTGTTTGATATATTGTGTATTAAACAGTATATCGTTTGCTAATACGATTTCTTCACAGGAATGTAATATATACTCCACCTTATTCAAAGCTTCTTCTTCAAGCAGATACTTCACTGTTCCGCTTAAGGAACTATTACCGATTGCTCTTATTCTGTCCGATAATCCCTCCGGTAATAATCCTATTTGAACAGCTTTACTTATGTCTATCTTATATCCAAATCCACCTGCCAAGTAGACGGTGTCAATTTCCTTCTCCGTTATGCCATATCCCTTTAGAAGCGTTTCCACTCCTGCTCTGATAGCAGCCTTTGCTAATTGTATTTCTCTGATATCTTTTTGCGTAACTCTTATGGACTTACCGGACGAATCCTTCGCAATCTCATATCCTGTATCAAAATATTGATCCATAAAAAGACCTGTTTCGTCAATTATTCCCATTTTCAAGAATTCAGAAACAATTTCAATGATTCCCGTCCCGCATATTCCAACTGGTGGTAAGTCTCCGATTGTCTGATAGCTGACGGTTCCTTCCTCAATCCTGACACTGCTGATTGCTCCTGCAATACTGCCAACTCCGCAGGATAGATTGCCACCTTCAAATGCAGGTCCGGCAGCTGTCGAGCTTACTAAAATCTTATCTTTTCCTCCTACTGCCATCTCACCGTTTGTGCCTAAATCAATGAACAGGCACGGGGTTTCTAAGCTGTTAAATTCACAGGCAAGCAGTCCTGATACGATATCTCCTCCAACAAAAGCCGATATCCCCGGTAGCATAAGAACAGTGGCTTCAAGATAATCACTATGCAAAGCTTCTTCAAATGATAGCTTTATTGTGTTAATATTCTCTGTTGTAAATGGGTACCTTCCAATATTCTCGCAAGAATATCCCAGAAGCATATGTCCCATAGCAGTATTCCCCGCAATCGCAATTGTTTTAATTTTATTTTTAACGACGCCTGTACGCTTTGTAATCGTTCTGATTCCCTCTAGCAGATCCTTTTGGATGCTTTCTTGAAGTAAATGTCGTTTCCCTTCGTTAGAGGCTTGTATGCGCGTTATTACGTCTGCTCCATAAACTCTCTGTCCATTGATTGCGGTATAGATGTCAAGAATTTCTTTACTTTTTCTCCCGACTAAAGCTATCGCCAGCGTTGTTGTTCCAAGGTCAATGGCAATCGAATATTCTTCTTCTGCCGTAAATTGTATCTTAGAATTCGATCCTTCATAATCAGTAATTACTGAAAAATCCGAATTATAATCAGATGATATCCAAATTTTACATTTATCTTTCGGGTAAGCCGTACAGGAGAGCCGCCATCCTTCTGATAGTTCCCTCTCAGAGAATGTATGCC
>JBASOB010000281.1:0-4494 GCA_049657865.1 Mobilitalea sp. | reverse complement strand
CTGTTTCCCTTCATTGGACAGTTTAGTCACAGGCTGTGAAATTGTAATATCTGCATTAGATACCTCTTTTGCTATAATCACTTCTTCTGTTTTTATATTTACTGTTAATGCAGCATTAGAATCCATGTTAACAGTTTGAATCGTGGAAGCGTTTTCTTTTCCGGCATTTGTATCCGTAAGAGAAATTGCCTGGCCCTCTGTAGCATTTTTAACTGTTGCTGATGTCATATCACAATTTGTAGTAATAATTGAAATGCCAGACTTTGACTGAGAATCAATCACTAAGTCTCCGGTAAACCCTTCCAGGTTAACTTCAATTGATCCATCTTGTTTTGTGGTTATACTAAAATTCTTGATTGTAGCCCCTCCGGATTGCTTTACTGAAATATTGCACTCGGAATCTATTGAAATGATGAAGGAATTTTTCCCTGCTATCAGAGAAGGAGTTAGCCCAGCATCATCTATTTCGGCAAAACTTGTAATCTTGCCATTTTCAACAGCGGCTATATGGTTTATAGTACATTCCTTTGTGGTAACGGTATAGGCAGCTCCAGATTCCATCGTCAGTGTTCCGCCTACGGTAATATTTGATAATTCAATCAGAGCATCTCCGACTGAACTATCGATGTTTAAATCACCATAGCTTTGATTTTCCAGTACTACCTTGCCATCTACGACATCCTCTTTTGTAATGGAGGCTGATTTTTTATTCACAACGTAAATTGTAACACTGTCAGAAGCTTTACTCATGGTAGTTGCCGTAATGACAGCGCTACCTTCCTCCTTCGCAAGGAACTTACCGCTTCTGTCCGGGGCAATAACGTTAGGATTACTGCTGTTCCAGACTGTCATGTCATTGGAACTCGCTGGTGTTAATGTTTGATTCAGATCATAGGATTCCCCTACAACTAAGTAATCCACCTTATTATTTATCTTAATTGTAGATGCTGCTTTTTTGACTTCAATTTTACATTTTAAGGAATAGGTTTTCTTTATCGTTTTAATCTTACAGCTTATCGTTGCCGCTCCCTTATGGATACCAGTTACGATACCTTTCTTATTAACCGCAGCCACGCTCTTGTCGCTACTTGACCAGGAATAGGTTGCACTGGAAATCTTATTTTTTACTTCAGCTTTAAAGGTCTCTCCTATCAGAATACTCTGTGATGTCTCTTTAAGTGCTGGTTCTGTCGATGCACTGGCTGTTTGAGCAGGTGATAGTAAGGAACTCACCATTGTAATAACCACCAATATAGATAATAACTGATGGAAATATTTAATCTTAGTTCGGATGTACATAAAATAAACCCCCTTCTGATTTCTCTCATCTAATGAAAAAAATATCATCAGAGAAAAGTATATCAGCTTAGGGGATTCAAATGGTCTGCAAACTGTGTACTTTATTCGTTTAATCTTCCTTTAATAATAATGCCTCGCCTAAATTATCCAGCATTTCATTGGTATCAATCATAGAATACTTATGTTGAATGCAAAAAATAATTGCTGCATCCCTCTGAATTCTCGGATACAATTCACCTCGCTTAGCAATCTTAAGCAAGCGCTGTGTATCTTCAATGCTAAGTTTCATAATAAATGCCATCCTTATAATCAGATTGCGATTGGGTATTCTCTGCCCATTAAAGATTTGATACGCAAGAGATTTACTAATACAGGCTTTCTCACTCACCTGTGAAATAGATAAGCCAGCTTTTTCAATTAATTTATACAAGTAAGTCTGCAAATCGATATCCAACATTTCATCTTCATGGTTTTGAAAAAACTCATCAATGTGCTTTGAATCATTTAGTATATGAAGCAATTCTTCTGTTTCTAATGACTTCCTCTTCCCCTGGTTCATATTACAGTCTCCTAATTTGCGATATAATCAGTTTATGTTTGTATGCATTAATCATCACTTAGGTGTAATTGATAAGTATATTAATCGTTTCTATTCTGTCATAAAATACAGGAATATTATAACATAATATGGAAGTAAAACAAGAAGATTTTTCTGATGATCTATTTTTCATTCGGCACAATCAGTTTTAAATCATTCAGGATCTCCACTAACTTTGTTGTATCAATCGGTTTTGCTATATAAGCATCGCATCCGATTTCAAATGCATTCTGAACATAGTCTGTCTCTGCTAATGCAGTCGTCATAATAATTTTAGACCTTTTCTCCGGAAGAATCCCTCTCTGTGTTTCTAGGTCCCTAATGCTTTTTAGCACTTTAACTCCATTTACCTTTGGCATCATAATATCCAGACAAATCAAATCATAGGGTTTTCTTTCTTTTAAAGATATCAGAAATGCATCCAGTGCTTCTAATCCATCTACCACAAAATCGCATTCCCCGTACTGCAAAAGAAATTTAAATAGAAATTTTCTACTTGCCAAATCATCCTCTGCTATTAATATTTTCATTCTGTTTCTTCTCCTCTGATCATAATATCCTGATAAAATACAAATTCTTCTTCCAACTTTACTACCTGTTTTATTGCATCAGATTCGTTTCTGCGTCTTGCCGCCAGCTCAATTTGGAAGGCGATATCCTTAATGCCTGTAATATCCATATCGTATGCTTTCCCTTTAATTTCATTGGCTGTCTGCTCCATCATAATCATATTTCTTTCTGCTGCAACTTGTTTTAATAACTCGATTTTATATGCAATAACTTTTAATTCTGTAATATTATAACGTCTGCCTTGTTCTGAAGCTTTATTCACAAATACTACTTCTCCGTTATCCATCAGGATGATTTTGTCCGGTATATTATCTTCATCATCATTTTTATTGGTTAAATCTTCAAGTAGATTAAATAATTCATTCATATTGATCGGCTTTGAAATATAAGCATCCATTCCAAGTGATAAGAATTTTTCTCTGTCTCCTGGAAGTGCATAGGCTGTCATTGCTATAATCGGCGTATGTGGGTTTTCTCCCTCCAGCATTCTTATGTTTCCTGCGGCTTCAAGTCCATTCATTTTCGGCATCTGAATATCCATCAACACAGCATCATAATCCTTCTGTTTATACAACTCCGCTGCTTCAAGTCCATTTTTTGCAAGAACAACCTCATGACCTTTTTTGAACAACATTTTATGAATCACCCTGCGATTGATTTCATCATCTTCTGCAAGAAGAAGACGCAGCGGTTTCTTTGTCTTGGTTATTTTGGGTATTCGGATTCTCTGTGTCACTTTATCATGGCCTATCACAAACTTGATCGTAAAAAAGAAGATACTACCCTTACCCTTTATGCTATGTACTTCAATATGTCCGCCCATCATCTCAACTAATTTTTTAGAAATAACAAGGCCAAGACCTGTACCCGCATATTGTTTCGTAAATGTGTTATCAATCTGACTGAAGTTTTGAAACAAGTTTGAGAAATCTTCAACTGCAATCCCAATCCCCGTGTCTTTTACCGCAAATCGAATCGTTACATCCTCCTCTGTACGGTTAATATCTTTTACCGATAAATTAACTTCTCCTTTACCGGTAAATTTGATTGCATTACTGAGTAAGTTATCCAGAATTTGCCGAAATCTGTTTGGATCTCCAATTAAATTTCTGGGAATACCTGAGGAAAAGGTATAATTTAATTCTAGTCCCTTCTCATTTGCTTTTTGTGAATGTACTTTCACTGTATCTTCAATTAAATCTTTCACATCAAACTGGACCCTCTCGAGCGTTGCCTTATTCGCTTCGAGTTTCGAGAAATCCAGTACATCATTTACAATATTCAGAAGTGCATTTGCGCAAGCCTTCGCAGTATACAAATCCTCCCTCTGATCAATTGTCAAATCACTTAATAACGTCAAGTCAATCATTCCGACCATCCCATTAATCGGTGTACGAATTTCATGACTCATATTTGCAAGAAATTCACTTTTTGCTTTATTTGCAGTTTCTGCTACTTCCTTCGCAGTAATTAAAAGAGCTTGGTACTGTCTTAAAGCATCTTCATTTTCCTTACGTTCATTAATATCATAGATAGAACCAATATAACCTGCATAATTTAGGTCATTATCATAGAATGGAGCTCCGTTCACAAGATACCATTTATATTTCCGGTTAAGCTTACAGAAACGGACTTCTTTGTCGAATAATGTTCTATTTTTTATAGTTTCCCTTAATTCATTTTCAAACTCATTCAAATCATCTGGATGAATTAATTTCATCCAATTTTTTTCAATCGAATCATTAGAATTAAATCCAGAAATCTGGTTCCATTCTTTATTTGTATATACTCCGTTAAATTCAGTGTCCGTCCTCCAGATGATAACCGGTATCTGCTTCAGAAGATTATTGACAGAGTCTCTCGATTTCATCGCATTAATCTCTTGCTCTTTACTGATCGTGATATCCATAAGAATCACGGAGGCAAGTCTTGTTCCCTCAATTACAAGAGGTATTACGCTTGCACGAAACCAAGCTTCTTTTCGGTCTTTTTTATCTTGATAGAAAGATAATGAAATCTCAATATTA
>JBASOB010000280.1:0-1565 GCA_049657865.1 Mobilitalea sp. | reverse complement strand
GGCCGAATCCATATATTTAAAATCCGGAAGATATACATCTACATAACCTTCAAGCAGCTGAAGAGTTTCCACTTTTTCATATCCACTGCAGTTATATACAATTGGTATCTTAAGTCCATTGGTGCGTGCCAAAGTGATCGCCTCGATAATTTGTGGGACATAATGGCTTGGTGTAACAAGATTGATATTATTCGCAGATTTTTGCTGTAATTCCAGAAAAATATCTGCTAATCTCTCTATTGTTATCTTCTTGCCTGTTAATCCATGTGCGATTCTATGATTCTGGCAATATACACATTTCATTGCACATCCAGAGAAGAATACCGTTCCTGAGCCTTCTTCTCCTGAGATACAAGGTTCTTCCCAGAAATGGAGTGCTGCTCTCGCTACTACTAGTTCATCCGTCTCGCCACAATATCCCTTTTCACCTTTGGTTCTGTCCACATGACACTCCCTTGGGCATAAAGTACAATCTTTTAGTAACTCCTTATTCATGATTCAACCTCTTTTATTTATTACTGTGATGCATTGATCCGATATTTCATTGATAACGTCTATTTCGTTATTAACATCTCGTACTATTTATGAAATCACTGGTAATATATAACTTCTTAATATTATTGCTTCCTTATTTTACATTACTTATCTGATAATTACAAATGATAAATAAAAAATGCATACCTTATCACAAAATTATTGGTAAAGGTATGCAAAATTGACTATTTTACTCTAAGAATCTTTCTTGCAACTGCCACGATAGGTCTAAATAGAGGTCCTTCCATTTCTTTGGTAACCTGTTTTAATTCCTTGCGAATTTCTATGTGCTGAGGGCAATGCTTTTCACATTTACCACATTCCACGCATAACGATGCATAAGCCGGCTTCTTTGATAATACGCCGAGTGTCTGCATATACTTTCCTCTGTAACCGCCACCTAATAAATATTTACTATTATAGGCCGCAAAGCAACCGGGAATATTAACTCCTACCGGGCACGGCATACAGTAGCCACAGCCAGTACATGGTACTTTTGTTCTCTCCATCATAATTTTTTTAACTTTATCAAATACGATGAGTTCTTCTTCCGACAAGGAATTTTCTTTTGCTTCACAAGCCGTTTTAATATTTTCAGCTACCTGTTCTTCATTATTCATTCCTGATAGAACAACGGTAACTTCAGGATGATTCCATACCCATCTAAGTGCCCACTCAGCCGGTGTTCTTTTTTCATCATAGTTTTTGAATTCTTTCATTACTTCTTCCGGAAGGTTTTTAACTAATTGTCCGCCACGAAGAGGTTCCATAACTACTACCGGAATTCCAAGTGAGTATGCTAACTGCAGTCCTGACTTGGTAGCTTGGCTGTTTTCATCAAAATAATTATATTGGATTTGGCAGATATCCCAAGGATAAGCTATAATAATCTGTTCAAAATCTTCTTTGCTGCCATGGAAAGAAAATCCGATGTTTCTGATTTTCCCTTCTTTTTTGAGAGTTTCTAACCATTCCATAACACCAATATCCACCATACGGTCAAAGGTTGCTTTATCTGACATCATATGAAG
>JBASOB010000279.1:0-1858 GCA_049657865.1 Mobilitalea sp. | reverse complement strand
GGTTTATATTTTTGCAAAAAATAGTATAAGTAGTCTCTTTCTACATTCTCCTTACAAGATAAAATTCTTATTCCATCAGTTGCAACAAAAAAAGGAGTTATCGGTTTGTAAAGTGACAATGTATGATCCCCAAATAATATAGCCTTTTTATAATCTCTATATGGACTTCCATTAGCGTAACCAGCAATTGGCGAGTCACCCTGTTGAACAACAATACATTCACCTGAAATTCTAGGTTGCTTCAAGTAAATATTGAAAGGAACTGAATTAATTGTTTTGTTAAAAGAAAGTTCTTTCCAATCAGAAGGATAAGTTACCATGTGTATCCCATCCTTTCTAAAGCGGACTTCACCTTGGCTTTTGATTGAGCTGTCTTTTCTTCAATCTCGCCTAATGTGTGCTCATAGCGTTTAGCAATTAATACAACCTTAGTGGCAAGAGAATTCAGCACCTGGTCTATCACATCAGTAATGTCATCTTCAAGCCTTGCCATCCACTTTTTATCAAAGAGTAAATACTTTACTTCATCAATTGTTAGTTCTCCATATTTAGCAAGCACTAAATCATCTAGTTCTTTTTGAGCTTCTTTAATCGCTTTATCAGCCTCTTCTTTTTCAGTTAACTTAGCTTGATAAGAAAGAAGAGCATTATATTCCTCGACATATGTTTCAGGCATTATTGCATTGTCATTTGCTTCTTTTAATGCATTTTTAAGCTTAGCCTTTCCAAATGAACCGTTCTTATTTCTAAGCTCATATGTCTTCAGCTTACTATTGGCTTTGACGATTTTCTCCATCTCTGAAGTACTGCCTGCATCAAATAATTCAATAAGTTTCGTAATGTCATCTATCACTTCAGAAGTCTTTTTACTTTCAAGTTCTTTTATCTGTTTATTCAGATTTGCTTTAGGTATTCCGTCCCCTTTTTCATTCAAAGCATTTACAAGCAAACCTTCGTCACCTGATTCTTCTTCTCTCATTTCATCCAATTCTGATTCAAGTAATGCAGACTTTTCGATTAGCTCATTAAGAGACATTAACTCAGTTTCAAAATACTCCCGTTCAATAATGTCTCTCGAAATTAAAGCACCTTCAAAAGACTTCATTTTTGAAGTATCGTCGACTTTTATTTCTTCTCCATTTTCATCTTTGGATTTCTTTTGAGCATACACATATTCAATCTCACGTCCTGCTTCATACCCGCTAGCCTTTATTACATATACATCATCCTGCATTTTCTCATTCCAATAGTTTAGCAAGAAGTCGTACACATCGTAATTGTCTAGCAGCTTTGCCGATTCAAAATCACTCAAAATTTCAATGCCCAAGCTTCGAATTAGTTCTTTTGGGTTTGTATCTGTATTAATGTTGAGTAATGAATCTCTTACTTTGTTTTTCCACATCTCGAATAAAGAACCGTATTCCGTTTCCTTTTCAACCTTTATATTTTCATCTTCAGAAATGACTGTTTCAATTTCATTTGGTTTTATAGCAAGATTATAGACATTATGTTCTTCATCGACACCAGTGAATATCTCTTCTCTTAACTGTGGCGATATTTTCCAGAGTCTATCTAAAGAGTTAATATCGGCTTCTGGAATACCACCCTTAAGATGAGATGCAATGTTTTGAGGTAATGTGTCATCTATTTTTTGGATATAACGAGGCACATTAAGGTTTCCTTCGTTCTCTTCTAAAATCTCCTTATAGGTAATAAAGCGGGAGTACCCCTCAACCTTTTCTTGGTGAATAAAGGTTTGCACAATTTTCTCAATATCCTGTTCACGAAGACGGTTCTTATTTCCATCTTTCTTAAACCCATCGCTCGCATCAATCATAAAGAGGCCTTCACGTTTATC
>JBASOB010000278.1:0-14518 GCA_049657865.1 Mobilitalea sp. | reverse complement strand
GAATAAAGCTGTCCGGCTTTGGTCTTTCCTGGTGAGGATGACTATCTGAAATGATTTTCCCATCCTGAAAACGAATAATTCTATCTGAGTATTTTTCTGCGATTTCTGGATTATGGGTAACCATGATAACCAGACGATCCTTTGCAACCCTTTTAATCAAGTCCATGATTTGCACGCTTGTAGTAGTATCTAATGCACCGGTCGGCTCATCGCACAATAAAATTTCCGGATCATTTGCCAATGCACGGGCTATGGCAACGCGCTGCATCTGCCCGCCAGATAACTGATTTGGCTTTTTGTGCAGATGATCTTTCAGTCCAACCTGCTCCAATACTTCAAGTGCTCTTCTATGTTTTTCTTCAGAAGAAACACCACTGAGAGTCATACCAAGCTCAACATTTGCTATGATGCTCAAGTGAGAAATCAAATTATAATTTTGAAATACAAAGCCAATTGAATTGTTGCGATAAGCATCCCAATCCTGATCACTAAAATCAGATGTTTTCTTTCCTTTGATAGTCAATTCTCCAGAATCATAGTGATCTAGTCCACCAATTATGTTAAGACATGTCGTTTTTCCGGATCCGCTTGTTCCAAGAATTGCGACAAACTCCTTTTCTCGGAAAGCAACACTGATATCATCCAGCGCTTTTGTTTCGATACCACCAACATGATAAGTTTTCTTAATGTTTTTAAATTCAAGCATTCTTATAAAACCTTCCTTCTGTTATTCTCTATTCTTTATCTAAACTATTTCATGTGCGTTCTTGCCCCATAAAAACAATACAAAGCAACCCAGGCCCCGTATGACTTCCGATTATAGGCCCAAGATAATTTATTGATACATCCTTGACTTTGAGTTCTTCGATAATCATGTCTTTTAAATATTGGGCATCTTCAAAACAGTCTGCATGGCTAATATATACTGTTTCATCATTTATATTTATGCCAGTATTTTTAAACTCATCAAACAACTCGCTGATAGCTTTCTTTCTTCCCCTTACTTTCTTTACAGGAGTAAGTTTTCCCTCCTTGTCAACAATTAACAACGGTTTGATATTCATTATAGTTCCCAATGTTGCGCTCGTAGCGGAAAGCCTTCCACCACGTTTCAAATAATCAAGGCTATCAACAGTGAACCAATGGTTCACTTTCATTTTATTGCTTTCTATCCAAGTAAAAATTTCATTATTAGTTTTTCCAGCTTTGAGCATTTCAGTTGCTTTTTGAATTAAAAGACCCTGCCCGACACTAGCAGCTTTAGAATCAATTATTGTTATGTCAGCATCTGGAATATCTTGCAACACATTTTCCCTCGCTAATAGGGAATGATTGTATGATTCACTTAAAGCAGAAGAAAATCCAATGTATATTATTGAATAACCTTCAGTGACATATTTTCTAAAGTGCTCTTCGTAAGTATATGGAGATATCTGTGAAGTTGTCGAAATTCTACCCTTTCGCAATTCATCATAAAATTCTTTATAGCCGATTGACTTCCCAAAATTATCCACATAATCTTTGCCATTTAAATTAAAATGAAACGGTATAACTGGTATATTATTTTTTTTCTAAAAACTCTTCCGGCAAATCACAATTGGAATCAGTAATGATTATAGTATTCATACTATTAATTTCCTCCTTCATTGACATACATGCACTTAATATGAAATAAGTATAATTGATATTAATTATCAAAAACTAATTCAATCGCATTTAGGGCACTTGGCAGTTCTTTTTCCATAGGATCCAAAAGTACTTGTATCGCAATTCCAAACATCGCTCCTGAAAGCATTCTTGAAATATCTTTTGAACTATACCTCCTTATATTGTTTTTCAATTGATTGTCTTTCAGAATATTTTTCTCAATTAAGCCCGATATATCATTAAACAGATTTTTCAGTGTTTCTCCAAAGGTAGGATGCCACAAGGCCATACTTGTGAAATCATACAACAGTCTAAATGATTTTGGATTCTTCTCAAGCATTCCCCTAAAATAGATGAGTAGATTGGATATTTTTTCTTTTGGAGATTTCCCTAAACAAATATGTCTCTCAATTCCCTGTAAATACTCCCGAATTGTGAAATTAATGACTTCAATAAATAATCCTTCCTTATTTTTATAATGATAATTTAGCTGGCTTAGAGCAACTTCAGCTGCATCTGCTATATCGCGCATTGATGTGTTTGCATAACCTTTCGACGAAATACATTCAAAAGCAGTCAATAATATCTTTTGGGATTGATTTATTTTTTTCTCCTTATACTCCATCCTAACCCCTCCCGTTTCAATTCGAACGTACGACCGAATTGAATATTATCACAGATTCAATTACATGTCAATACCAATTACAATATTGACGTCGTTATAAACCAAAAAACAACTCTACTCTAGAATCACGGACTTGTGGTTCGCTTTTCATAATTCAATTTCAACGCCTGATTTAATCATATTATAAAGTGGTCACCATACACCGTAACATTTTGGATGATTGCGAGTATACACACCATTTCCATCATGGTCAGGATCAGAGCCTGCTCGTTGCGTTGGTACTGCCCAAATAGCTCGGTTCTGAATTTTCCATTACGATGGCGAGGCACCCGAAGGCTAATGCGCCGACCCGGGTTGAAATTCCCGTTGTCGGAACCCATTTCGGTAAGACCTGCGTTGGTCTGTTTGTTTATAGGGGTCTGCACCAATTTGCTCCTTGGACTGAATCAGCAGCACTTGATTGAAGATTGTTTCCAAAAGCTTAGTAAATGCCTTATCTCTTCCATCTCCCGTAAAAAGTCCGTGCAAATGCTCTTCGGTTAGGGTAATATTGAACTGAGTCATGATTCATCCTCCTCGGTTTGGTATTTGCTCGACAGTTATATTCTAACCGAGGATATAAGTTTTTGACTCGTTTTCTTTTTATACCATTATATTGACTTAATCTGTCTCTCTTTCACAGTTAATATATTTCAACATGTTGCTTAATGACGTTTTGACCTGAAGATTGAAATTATCAGCACCACAACAATAATGCCTGCAAGACTAAGGCCTCCTTTAAACATTGAAATAATGATTGGTTCAATTTCTGCACCAGAAATATCAGTTAATCCTAGTCCTACAAGTATTCCAGCAATTACTATACTTAAAGATAGAAGCACTATGCTTATTGATAACCGGCTAAATGCGCTATCAAGCTTTTGTACATATCGATCTGCATCTTTCAGCTTAAACTGCATTATAAAATCATCATGTTCCAGTTTATCTAGAAAACTCAGCAAGGCAGTCGGAAACTTTCTTACAAGATTCCCGTAATCTAAAACACCACCCAGGATTTCCTTACCTATTTTCTCAGGTGAAATCAAGGTGAAAATAAGCTTCCCTGCAATAGGTTCAGCAATTTCAAGGACATTAAGGTCCGGATCCAATTTCTCAACCAATCCCTCTAATGTAATAAGAGATTTAGCAAGCATTGTGAACTCTCCTGGAATCATAATATTATATGAAAATGCCAAGTCAAAAACTTCATTAAAAACTTCACCAATTTTTATTTGACTCAAAGGGACTGACAAGACTTGATCTCTCAATCGATCAATGTCTTTTTCCAACTTTCTCATATTGATTCTTTCTGACATTGCATCTAGTTCAACAATTGCTTGAACGATTAGTTTACTGTCTTTCAGCGTTATTCCCATTAGCATTTTCAGAAATTGGTTTTTTCTATGAAGGTTCAATTGCCCAATCATGCCTAAATCTAAGAAAGCTATTGTATTATCTTCTAGCACCATTATGTTCCCCGGATGTGGGTCTCCGTGAAAAAAACCATCTCTCAATATTTGGTATAAAATTGAGGTTGCTAATCTTCTAGCAATTATAGTATTATCAAATCCTAATCGCTCTAATTCATCAAAATTCTTTAATGATACCCCTTTGATCTCTTCCATCGTTATAACACGATTAGTTGTGTGAATCCAACTAATATCAGGAACAATTACACTATCATCATCTTTGAAATTCACTTTAAACGTTTCAGCATTTTCCCCTTCCAATCGGAAGTTTAACTCATTTGCCAAAGTAGTCTCAAATTCTTCCGCCATTTTGCTGAAGCTATAAAGTTTACCTAATCTGGTTCGATTATCAACAAAATCTGCTATGTCTTTTAGTATCCCCAGATCAAGGCTAATATTTTTTTCGATATTTGGTCTTTGAACTTTTACAACTACATCTTTGCCAGACAACAGTTTGGCACGGTGAACTTGTCCAATCGATGCCGCAGCTATGGGTTCCGCTCTAAACTCTTTAAAAATGTTCTCAAGTTTGTCTCCCAACTCAAGTTCTATTACTTCCTGTACTTCATTCATTGGAAATGGTGCTACTGAATCTTGAAGTTTTTCCAATTCGTGAATTATATCATGAGGCAATAAATCTGGTCTTGTGCTCATGATTTGACCTAGTTTTATAAATGTCGGTCCCAACTCTTCGAAAGATAATCTCAGCCTCTCACCAATAGATAATCTTGAAGATTCGCCCTCTGATAATTCATTGGATTGCTTTTCTATTTTGAGATATTTTAAAATGCCTAACCGATCCATTAAAGTACCAAAGCCATGGCTAGCAAAAACCATGACAATTTCCCTGGATCTTTTAAATTTTCTGTGTCTATTAGCTGCCACTATTTATCACCACTCATTCTAATTTTCATTTTTATCTAAGAAAATAGCAGATATAGATTAAAGACACTTCGTCATCTATATCTGCTAAAGTCTTAATAGGCAAATATACCTTTTTGATTCTCAGTGGAAATAGACACATTAGCTATCTTTCTTTTCCAATAAAAACCACCAAAACCATACCTGGACCTGTATGGGTTCCTATAATTGGTCCTAAGTCATTTATAACAATATCTTTTGGAGCTGTCTCACTCAGAATTAAAGATTTTAGATACTCTGCGTCTTCTAGACAATCTCCATGATTAATGTAGATCATCTGTTCTTCCGGATTGATTACACGAGCTTTATACTCTTCATATAAAGTTTTGATAGATTTTTTTCTTCCTCTAATTTTTTTAACAATATTTAAGCTACCATCATTCTGCACATTCAAAACTGGTTTTACATCAAGCAAACCGCCAATAGTTGCGCTTGTAGCCGATATTCTTCCGCCTCTTTTTAAATGATCAAGGCTATCGATTGTAAACCAGTGATTAATTTTTAGTTTGTTATTTTCAATCCATTCTACAATTTCCTGTTTGGACTTTCCTTTTTTCAACATTTCACTAGCATAATACACCAATAACCCCTGTCCGATTGAAGCACTTTTTGAGTCAATAACTGTAATATTAGCTTCTGGCATATCTTCCAAAATTGAATTTTTTGCCATCACCGAACTATTAAACGATCCGCTCAAGGCTGATGAGAATCCTATATAAATAACAGATTCCCCTTTTGAACAGAATTTTTTAAACTCGTTCTCAAAAGTATATGCAGTAATCTGTGCAGTCGTTGGCATGCTTCCATTTCGAAGTGCGTCATAAAATTCTTTGTGGCCAAGGGATTTTCCAAAATCGTCTGTATAGTTGATTCCATCTAACTGATAGGTAAATGGGATAACATGGATGTTATTTTGGGATAGATACTCAACAGGCAAATCGCAATTTGAGTCGGTTATTAAAGTTGTTCTCATTCAAACACCTCCCATTAATAGAATGACCAGTTTGAGTAAGCAATGACATTTATTAACCTGTCATCATTCTGCCTATCAACTGGTCTTCTTTGTCAACTACTTTTTCAACTCACTTATATCTGTCTTCGTGGCTATTTCCTTTTCTTGCAAAATATCAATAAGCTCTTCTCTTATAATCTTTCTTAGATCTTCTTTATTAATTAGGTCTTCTTTACGAGCGATATCTTTATAATCTAAAGCTTCGAGAATTTCATCTCTGATCATTTTTTTAACATCATCTCTTTGTTCTTCTCCCTTTTTAACCAAATCATTTACCAGGTCTTTCGCATCTTTCCTGGCTACTTCGCCTCTGTTCACCAGATCATCAACAACCTCTTCAATTTTCTCTCTTGAGTATGAAAATACACCAAGTCCCATATTGATTGATTTTTCAATTAATCCTGCCATTTTGTTTCCTCACTTTCATAATATTATTCAAATAATACTTGCATAGCATTTAATGATTCAAGTAAGTCGTCATCATCATCCAGTAGTACCTGAATCCCCGTTCCAAACATCGCCCCCAAAATCAGGCGAGATAAAGATTTGGTGGAATACCCCTTTAATTCACTCATTTTCAGATTCTTCATGATATATTTTTCAATCATATCTGATAAGTCTTTAAATAGTTCACTTAGCAAGTCTCCAAAAACTGGAGACCAAAGAGCTAATCCTGTAAAATCATAAAGAAGTCTAAATAATTCCGGATTATACTTAAGCATTTTTCTGAAGTAATTTATTAGAGATTTTATTCTCTCCTTGGGGGATTCCTCTGCCACTAGAGATGATTCAATTTCTTGAAGATACTTCCCGATCATGATTCTTACTACTTCTTTAAATAACCCTTCTTTGTTCTTGAAATAATAATTCAATTGACTTAGCACAACACCTGCCTTATCAGCAATATCTCTCATTGAAACATTGGCATATCCCCTTGTTGATATGATTTCAAAAGCAGCTGTTATTATCCTTTCGGATTGACCCTGATCCTCTGTTCCAATAGGCACTTAATCACATCTTTTCATTCGGTCGTTCGTCCGATTTAAGTATATGATAATATTTTTTTACTTCCTTGTCAAGACCCACTCATAGTGTGATATGATATTAGAATTTAACAAAGTACACTCATAAAACATAAGTATCCTAAAGCAAAGTTCGTATTCTATACCTCAATTTCAATGCCTGATTTGAAGCTTATCACAAAATGGTCTTCATACACAGTGACGTTTTGGATGAGCTTCCTTACAAGCGTGTCGTCATATAGTAGGGTGCGATATTTGTTCTTGCGGATAATTTCTATCAGTTCGTTGATCCGCTCATTCTCACCACTTAAGGATGCATCTTCCACAAGGAGGCTCTGTCGCTCTTCACGGAGCTTATCAATCTCATCGGCTAGGAATTCGTAATCCTTTCCTTTGTTGGCGAGGTTGATCACTTCTTTCTGTTTTTCTTCAAGCAAGGTGTTTATCTCTGAGATCTTGTACTCTGTGGTGTCACCAATTACTGCATGGATGTTTTCTTCCAAGGTTCTTATCATGTTGTCCCCACCGGCAAGGAGCTTGTTTATTGCCGTCATAACCGCATCATATAAATCACCTTCTTTTACCGTCCGGTTCTTACACGTTTCAGGGCCTTGCTCAATTCTTGTAACGCATCGCCAAACAAATTCTTTTCTACCGTGAACATTCCAATAGACCCGTCTGTAAATGTCCCCGCAATCTCCGCAGAAGGTTATGGTGCTCAAAGCGTATTTACTGCTATAGAGCCTTTTGTTTTTATCTGCTCCTGTATAAATATTATTGCGGCGATGAAGTTCTTCTTGAGCCTGAAGAAAGAGTTCCTTTGGTATGATCCCCTCATGGCTATTTTCAACATAATACTGTGGGACATGGCCTTCATTCTTGACTCTTTTCTTTGTAAGAAAATCCACAGTGAAGGTCTTCTGTAATAGGGCATCCCCGATGTACTTTTCGTTCAAGAGAATCTTCTTTATGGTCTCCGGTCGCCATCTTGGTTTTCCTGCAGCTGTTAAAATACCGTACTTCTCAAGATCCCTACCAATGCCTGCTAGGCTTTTACCCTCAAGGTACTCTCTGTAAATGCGCTTAATGATTTCAGCCTCTTCTGGAACAATGATCAGGTTGCCTTCTTCATCTTTTGTGTACCCCATAAAGCGATTGTGGTTGACTTGGACTTTGCCCTGCTGGTATCGATATTGAAGTCCAAGTTTAACATTCTGAGAAAGACTCTGGCTCTCTTGCTGCGCAAGGGATGCCATAATGGTAAGCAGCACCTCTCCCTTGGCGTCCATTGTATTGATATTCTCTTTCTCGAAAAACACCGATATGTTCTTATCCTTGAGCTGCCTAATATACTTTAGGCAGTCCAGAGTGTTCCGGGCAAATCGACTAATGGATTTTGTAATAACCAGATCGATGTTCCCCTCCATGCACTCATCAATCATGCGGTTGAACTCTTCTCGTTTTTTTGTGTTCGTGCCTGAAATACCGTCATCTGCAAATATGCCTGCAAACTCCCCCTCAGCATTTTTCTTTATAAACTCGGTGTAATGAGCAACCTGCACCTCATAGCTGGAGTTCTGCTCTTCCGTTTCTGTTGAAACTCGGCAATAAGCAGCAACACGCAGTTTCTTTACTTTTTCTTTTGCGGCTGTACTTCCCACCCTTTTTCGCGCTGGAATTACAGTTATGTTTTTCTCGGCCACTTTACACCTCACTTTCTATCAGACTATACAGGTACTCTGCTCGCCCTACTAGATCATCTGGAAGTTTACCTTCTGATTTTCTCATTTTAAATCGCTCTATAGGTGGGGGTGCACTGAAAGCTGCAAGCTCTGCAATCCGCCCTAGGTCCTTCGCACGTTTACTTCTAACTTCCTCAGCTTTATCGAATGTTTCTTTATCGATGATCGCTGGATACACGTCATTACCGAGATAGTTGATGTTTTTCAAAATAAGTCCCATGGATGAATGTGTCTTCTGAATACCAGCCTGCTCACCAGCCACAGCAAGGGAAAGCCCTGAAATGTATTTTTCAAAGAAAACCCTCACTTGATCTGCTGCCCTCTCATCGACAGTAACAATACCATCTGTAATTGTATATCCGTATGGTACATAAGCCATTTACCTCACCACCCTTTCTTTCAGGGAAAGTCCACATTTCATTCTAAATGTTAGTTCGTCCCTAGAATTTACAATGATATTCTCTACAAACTTTTCAAATGCCTCGTCCATATAGTTACCATCAAACTTATCTTTTGACACATGATCAAGAAGCGCCTTTACTTCATCTTCCGGTGATGTGCCACTTGTATAGGTCATGACCAGGTTCGTCTTCTCAGTGTTAAGATTTTTCATTTCGCTATCCAGTGCATTTCGTTCCTTGCTAAAAAGTGCTGGTTCAAGAAACCCCTTTGTCATAAGAACAATTAGTGTATTGCGCTCTTCGATCAATTGTTCCATTCGCTTCTCGATGGCATCGATTCTTTCAAGGTCGCACTCTTCTCGTGTTTTGCTTATAGCCTTATAAAGGGGCTCAAGGATTATCTTCCTGCTGTATGCGAGCTTATTCATCATGGTTGCAAAGGTTGACTTTATCTCTCCATCCCGAATAAATAGCATTGAGCAGCTGTTCTTGTCCTCAATATGCCCTATGCAGCTCCAAGAGATGTATTTTCTTCCAGCAGAGAAGTTTGTTCTTCGCTTGAACTTAGAACCGCACTCCCCACAGATGATTCTGCCACTTAATACGTATCTATTTTTATACACCTCAGTGTTGGTAGTTTTTCTAATATTCTTTGCCCTTTGTGTCATAAGCTTTTGTGCCTTAGAAAAGACTTCTCTGGTGACGATCGGCTCGTGATGATTCCTACAGTAAAATTGGTCCTTCTCACCTCTATTTGGTCGCCGATTATAGTTGCTGTCGGTGTAAGTCTTTTGGAAAAGCGCATCTCCTTTGTATTTTTCATTTCGGAGCATATCAACCACAGTACCTGAACTCCAATGATTACCTCTTCTTGCAGGAATCTTGTCCCTATTTAGGCCCTTTGCAATAACACTGCCACCTTTGCCTGAAAGGCACTCTGAAAAAATACGCTTAACAACTTCTGCTTCTTCTGGAATGATAATCATCTCGCCATTCTCATTTGCGTAGCCATAAGGCGGACTGCCAATAATGTAGTTTCCATTTTGAAATCTTTTGTTGATGGACCATGTGGTATTTTGCGAAATCGATGCAGACTCTTCTGCGGCAAATCCCGATAAAATGGAAAGCATTAATTCACTCTCCATATCACCCGTATTCAGATTTTCTTTTTCGAAATAAATGAATATACCGATAGCCATTAGCTGTCTTACAAGTTCTAAGCAATCTGTAGTATTACGTGCAAAACGGCTGATGGATTTGGTGATGATAAAATCAATCCGATCATTTTCACAGTCTCGGATCATGCGAAGAAGCTCAGGTCTTTTTTCCTTCTTAGTCCCTGATATGCCTTCGTCATAGTAAAGCCCTGCAAATTCCCATTCTGGATTGGATTTAATGTAGTTTTCATAGTGTTCTCGCTGGGCTTTAAGGCTTACCAGTTGCTCATCACTATCTGTTGAAACCCTGGCGTAAGCGGCAACTCGAAGTTTACTCTTTGATGGCTGTGATTTATTCAGTTCATCGATCTTCGTTATCTTTTTCATTATCTCACCTCGCTTTCGTTCATTACATACATCACTCTAAAAGCCACTAATAGCAAGTGATTTAGGACATAATTTCGGCTAACTTCGGTAAGAATTTCCGCCTGTTCAACGCTGATATTTTGTGTAGTTCAACTTTTGTAATTTTTCCCTCTTTGTAGAGCATCCCGATAATACTTTCTGCTATATAAAAGTCATACTCTCTTTGCAACTGTTCCTCTGTCATCGGTTCTGTTTCACCCTTGATCGGGCTGCCATCTTTCACTTCAAAAATCTTCATAAAAAAAACACCTCCTACCTGGTAGCCACGGCAAGAGGTGAAATCTGATGTTTTCCTAATCTTTTCTATAAAATTCGCATTCATAACCATCCGCATCAAGGATAAGTCCCTTTGCCCAGGGAGGGACTCTACTCATCTGCTGGCATACCGTATCAAGTGACATGCTTTGATCCGCCTCAATAATAACCTCATCATGCACATGAGCCACAATTCGGTAAGAGCTTAGAGTTTTTATGGCATGCATCAAAATGTCGCGAGAGATTGCTTGGACAATGTTTTCTACAAACTTAGGCCCATAGCTTTCGAGTCGATCCCATTTTTTAGTAGCACCGACACCTTCGTAAGTGACCGATTCACCACCGAAGATATTCTCACCAATCTTTGGTTTAACATAGGCAAGCTGCCTACCAGAAGGAAGAACGATAAAGAGCATTCCACTCCTGTAATGAAACTTAATATTTTGAATTTCTTGAGATTGCTTTTCTTTGATGCACTTCTTAGCTGCTCTATCCACATCCCACCAGAATTTTACGATGTACGGATTGGCCTGCCTCCAGGCATTAACCAGGGGTTTTAATTCTTCCTCTTCAAGGCCCATATCCAGTGCGCCCATAGCCTTTAAAGCTCCCACTGCTCCACCATAACCTAGGGCCAGTTCTGCGATCTTGCCTTTCTGCCTTAAATGACCGTTCACACCATGCTTTTCAACTGGGACACCAAACATTTGTGATGCAGATGCACAATAAATATCACCGCCACTTGCGAACACTTCACTTCTCCACTCTTCACCTGCAAGCCATGACAGCACACGAGCCTCAATGGCAGAAAAGTCGGCAACAACAAACTTACAGCCATCTTTTGGCACAAAAGCTGTCCGAATAAGCTGTGAAAGAGTATCAGGTATATCTTCATAAAGCATTTCGAGAACTTCAGAGTCACCACTTTTTACGATACCTCGTGCCTCTTTTAAATCCAGGATATGGTTTTGTGGTAGATTCTGCAGCTGCACTATTTTTGAGCTGAAGCGCCCTGTCCGATTGGCGCCCAGAAAAGTAAACATGCCTCGAATCCTGCCATCACTGCAGACTGCATTTTCTATTGCAGAATATTTCTTAACAGATGACTTTGCCAGTTGCTGACGGAGTTTAAGCACCTCAGCTAGATGCTCTGGTGCGTCCTTCAATAGTTCTGCCACAGCCTTTTTACCGAGGGTATCTGTTTCCACGCCATTTTCAGAGAGCCAGCCTTTCATCTGTTGCAGTGAGTTTGGGTTATCAAGTTCTGTTACTTTCTGCATCTGATCCATTAGCTTGGTGCGGGACATCTCATCCATAGTAATGGCCTGTTTAACAAAGTCCATATCTACCTTTATGCCTCGATCATTGATTTCCTGATCAAGATGGTACTCATGCCATATTTCATCCGGGACAGGAAACTTACTAAGCCTCTTTTGTATCTCAACTTCCGTTTCAACATCTCGCTTGTTATAATCCTTAAAACTCTGCCATTTCGCCTCATCGTCATCTGGCAGATTACGAGTTCTTCCACCGTTTGTTTTGGTAGGCGTACATGGTACACAAAAATTTCTAATAAGATCTTTACCTTCTGTCAGCTTCTGCTTTTCAAGACCAAGGACTGCACCCACACCTACTAAGGATAAGGGAAGCCCCATATAGGCAGACCATACCATTGAGCATTTCCATGAGGATGGATTTAGATATTCTCCAAAAGGGTGTCCAAGATATCTGGATAGACAGACACGCTCAAACTGAGCATTAAAAGCCCACTTGGTAATCTCTTCATCAGTCAAGGCATCCAGTATGATCTGTGGAATCCTTTCACCTTTTGCAAGGTCAACCACCACCACCTCTCCACCGTCAACAGAATAACCAAAGAGCAGTATTTCAAAATCATGGCTTTCGCAGTATCTGTAAATTCCTGATTTTTGCAGATTCACTGAAGAATAAGTTTCTAAATCTATACTAATAGACTTCATTTTCCATTAACCTCTTCTCTTCTTTATTTCTGACACTAATTGCTGTATCTAAATCTTTAAACCAACCAAGATATCTGCGACACTTATTATATGAAATAGAAACTTGGTAACCTCCAGTATGTTTTGAAACTCCTGGTTTCCCAGTTTTGTTATCACATCGTATTGGCCTACGAAAATCGACTTTGCCATTACTATAAGCATGTTTAAAATTCTTTTCTCTAGTAGACCATTCTAGATTTGACACATGATTATTTTGTTTATCAAGATCTTTGTGATTCACTTCATATTCGTCGGTTTTAGGTTGTGGCAAAAAACAATCCGCAACTAACCTGTGAATGTAAAAACGTTGTTTTATTCCCCTATAACTCAAAGTAATGCCTTGATAACCGCGACCAGAAGTTTTAGGAGTTAATATACGTTCATGAAAATGAGAATAAACTCTTCCATAATTACTTACTAGATAGCGCCCCTCATATCCGGGTATGTCTTTCCACATTTCATCCATTCAATGCACCTCCGTTCCTAAAAAAGCAGGTGGCAGAGGAAATACCCCCACCACCGTCAATTGGTCTTTTCTATTAAGCAAGGAAGTCATCGTCTGCAAGTGTTGTGAAATCGTCTGCTGCAGAAGTCTTACCACCAAGAGGCTCACCATCTTTAATTTTTTGAATGTTGCCAAGTCCGCAAGCAACACCCTTATTTCCGTTTGAGTTGAAGGCAAAGAAATTGAGAGAAACCCTTGCAAAGCAGCCGCTGTATACCTCACCGCGATCCATGATTGGCTTTACATTCTTGTTCACAATCTGTGGAGGCGTTTTGCTGTTGGCATTGATGAAGTAATGTCCTTTATATGCCTCGTCATCGCGCTCCACATCCCCATCACGCAGAGGAATCTTAATTGCGGCCTTATTAGGCTTCTTGCCACCAAACTTTGCGATACCTTCCTCGATAGCGGCATCAATTGCAGCATTTACTGCGTTAATGGTTTCTGTATCGTCCTTTGGGATGAGTACAGATACACTGTACTTTTCAGCACCACCATTCACGGAAACAGGCTCCCATCCGTGGAAGTAAGAGAGTCTTGTATTTACACCTGTAATAACCTTTGTAATATTGTTCTTCATATTGATCAATCCTCCATAATTTCATTAAATTCATTTTTTGCACTCGTTTCGTTCATAGCCACTCTTTTATCTGTTTTAGGAACAAGAGTTGGCTTGCCTGGTGGTTTTACTACGAGGTCACCAAGTATTTCCTCAAATTTGGTTTTGCCCATCAGCTTTTGCATCTCGGTCAAAGGAATAAGGCTCTTACGGTAAATATCCTTATATCCACTCTCTACAGCTTTTTGAGCTACAGTATCTTCATCTTTGTACTTACGAACTGAGCGACCTTCTACAACCTTAAAACCATTCCACTCTTTCCCACGGTTAACTGCTGCATCTGTGGCATAAGCAGTTACTTCATTGGCCCACTTTGTGAGATCAGGAATAATGTATAGAATTTCTTCAATCTCACTATCTGTAAGCAGTGGTGGCATCTTAAACTCTTTCTGTGCCAGTTTGAGCTTTTCATCGGCCCTTGCACGGCATCTGGTGGAGGCTCTACAGAAAGTACACCACGGGCCAGGGATATATTCTCCTTCACCTTCATAGGCTTTTGCCGCCTTAGGTTTTAGTTCTTCTTCTGCCCAAGCTTTAAGTTCTTCTACCGGAACAGTCCAGGTGCTGACGTTTTCTCTTCGTGGCTGAAATATTGTCATTGATACTTCTTTGATGTCGTAGAGACTGTCATAGATTTCAAGAGCCCCTAATGCATAGAGT
>JBASOB010000277.1:0-10038 GCA_049657865.1 Mobilitalea sp. | reverse complement strand
CATTAAGACGCAGGACAGAGGGGAAAAGTTTGAAGGAAACACAAATAATTTTCGCATATTTAATAGAATGCCGTTTTTGCATACTTTTGATAGATTGATTGATTGTTTTACGGGACTATAGAATATTCTTCTGAAAGTGAATAGTTAATATAGAGAAAGGGGAATGTAATCAGGATAGATTCGTATGGTAACAGAAAGAGCCTGTATTTTTACGATGCATGAACTGACCCCCGATAGGTTAGACCTAAAATTCTAACTTTTTGGGATCATATCAGCTTCCTGAAAATACAGGCTCTTTCTTATAATAATATAATATTCTGACTATCTGACAAGTTGACAATCTGACAATCTGACAATCTGACTATTTGACAATCTGACAATCTGACAATCTGACAATCTGACAATCTGACTATCTGATTATCTGATGATCTGTTTATCTTATTATCTAATTATCTACTTATACAAATTCCTGAATCAATTGCTTCAAAACTTTAGGATCTCTTTCCTGATCAATTAAAGGTTTCCCTGACTGCAGTAGCTTATGCTTTTGCTGATAATTCGGTTTGGTTTCTCGGTATATGATTCCGGTAGGAATCTTATCCTCTTTGCCAAGTTCGAGTGTCAAGGCGCCGATTTTATCAGCAGAGTTATAATCCTCGCCGAGGCGATAAACATGGCTTTTATAATAGGCGAAAGTATTGACCTTGTTGAAGCTGATGCAAGGCTGCAAGATATCAACATAAGCGTAACCCGGATAGGCAATTGCTTCCTTCATAATAGCAAGAAGCTGTTCCATATCTCCAGTAAAAGCTCTGGCAACGAAGCCTGCACCTGCGGTGATAGCCATGAGTACCGGATTAAGAGGAGTGTTGATATTCCCGTTCGTCTGCACCGGAGTAATCTGACCCTCTCCGGTCGTTGGAGAGGATTGGCCTTTCGTCAGTCCGTAGATCTGATTATCATGTACAAAGTGAGTGATATTGACATTTCTGCGGATATTATGGAGAAAATGATTCCCGCCTTCTCCGTAAGAGTCTCCATCGCCCGAGTTCACGATTACGGTTAAATTATCATTCGCGATTTTAGCAGCAACCGCAGCTGGTAAAGCCCGGCCATGAAGACCACAGAAACTATTTGCGCTGATATACTGAGGTACTTTGGCAGCTTGACCGATACCTGCTACCATAAGAACCTGTGAGGGTTCTTTGTCCATTTCTTCGAGTGCTGTTTTTAGAGTCTTTATAATATTTGCATTTCCACAGCCTGGACACCAAGCGGTTTCATATAATTCAAATGTACTCATATTATGCAAGCCCCCCTTCTAGAATCCGGTGCACAATCTCTTCACCGGAAATTTGACGCCCATCATACTTTAATATATGGGAGCTGCAGCAGATTCCGGATTGTTCCCGGATTAGATCCGCCAGCTGCCCGGTTGCATTCTGTTCTACGTTGATGATCCGTCGGTCTGCAGTTGCATATTCGATTAACTTCTTTGTGGGAAGTGGATAGACATCTCCGAAAATTAATGCTCCGTAGCTGCCCTTCTTCTCTGCGTTCAGATTTTTGACTGCTTCTGCAATCGGACCATAGGTTGAACCCCATCCAAGGAGCAGGGTATCACAGTCCTTATTCCCTAGAAATTCTGGTTCTATCAGCTCTTCCTTTAATTTCGTAAGTTTTCTCATCCGCTTATCCATCATTGCGATACGGACTTCGGCGGATTCTGTAATATGTCCATGCTCATCATGTTCGTCACTGTCTGCTGCTACAAGGTGCTTGGTGGTGCCAGGAATCAGGCGGGGTGAGATGCCGTCCTCCGTGATGCGGTACCTTAAATATTCTTGTCGTCCGTCTGATTTTTTAGCAGGCTCACATACCTTAATGTTACTTATGTCATAAGGTTTCACAG
Source organism: Mobilitalea sp. (assembly GCA_049657865.1). Taxonomy (GTDB): domain Bacteria; phylum Bacillota; class Clostridia; order Lachnospirales; family Lachnospiraceae; genus Mobilitalea. The sequence goes on along the minus strand of JBASOB010000277.1, from coordinate 8,126 downwards.
TCGCTGTAGTATCTCCTAAGTATTGATCACTTAATAAAATAACCGGAATCTGATATTTCTCAGCCAGATCAAAGGCACGGATGGTCTGATAGAAGGCATCCTCCTGATTTCTTAAGGCAATGACTAGCCGTGGGAACTCACCCTGTGCTGCAGAGATGACGAACTTCAAATCACTCTGCTCAGTTCTGGTAGGTAATCCGGTGGCCGGACCGGGCCGCTGGACATCGATGGCAACTAATGGAATTTCTGCGATTCCTGAAAATCCGATGGCTTCTACTTTCAGACAGAAGCCGCCTCCGCTGGTTCCGGTCATTGCTCTGGCACCTGCAAAAGAAGCACCCAGTGCCATATTAATTGCCGCAATTTCGTCCTCTGCCTGTTCTACGACAACTCCGGCCACGTCACTTTTAGAAGCCAAATATTCCATCACTGCAGTTGAAGGGGACATAGGGTAGGCCGAATAGAACTTGATTCCGGCTGCGATTGCTCCAAGACCAACTGCCTTACTTCCGGAGATCAGCATATCATCTTGAAAGGTTCCATCCTTATGCTCAAATCGTGGCTCCACGCTTTGATATCCGATTTCTGCTGCTTTACTATTTATTTCAAGGAACTGCTCCTTCACGGAGGTCTTCATGATTTCCTCAACATATTCAAAAGGTTCTCCGAATAATTTTAAGACAGCACCCACTGCAATACTGCCTGAGACATGCGGATTACCAAGTTCTTTTGCTTTCTCATCCATATTCAGCTTAATAGCCATGGACTCTGTCGTAGTTAAAGTAGTATCGCACAGGATAAAACCATTATGGTTTAAATGGTCTTTATGTAATAATACGGTCTCGTCATTTAAAGCAATAATGCCATCCAGCTTATCGCTATGGGAGGTTATCACCTCTGTCCCAAAACGAAGCATGGAAAAATTATGGCCACCGCGTACTCTGGACATGAAATCCCTGGTGGTATATACATAATAGCCTGATCTTTTTAAAAGCTTCTCAAGTATTGCAACAGTCGTATCAACACCTTGTCCTGCCGCTCCACCGATTAATATATTATACATAACGTTCCTCCTTTTCTGATCTATACTATAGTTTAACACATATCTGCAAGTTGCGGTAGAAAAGTACGCTATAACTCAGTAAAGTACTTCTTCACATCATCAATCGAAGTGGCAATTCTCTCTGAATTCAGGCTGTAATACACTTTATTAGCATCGACATTTGCGTTAATAAATCCGGTATTAAGAAGTGCATTCATATGATAAGAAATCGTAGCAGTGGACAGATTCAGTTCATCTGCTATTTCTTTACCGTAGGAGGGTTTTCTGCTGATATATTCCAGGATGTCAATCTTGCTCTTGTCACTGAGAAGCTTTCCGACCTGTAGTACATCTTCCTTGGTAGCTTTTTTACCTGCCAAGTCAAAACGCTCATCGAATAGTATACTGAGACGGACGACATCTCTACTGTGATTTGGCTTACTGTCTAGCGAAATTGTAATCGCGAGGGGGAGAAAGAGCATGGGTACCAGAACCACGCCTTTATCGCTAAAGTTCCAGGTGACATTACGTTTATTAAGCAGAGTATCTATGATGTTATTGCCGTTTTCCTGAAAATTATTCCAGTAATCATAGAATTCCTGGCCTGCCGCCGCTATCTGGCTGCCATATTCCGATTCCATCAGACGCATCGTCTCAATCAGAATAGCGGAGGCCTCATTGTAATAGGATTCCGGATGGTGAAAGATTTTTAATGCTTCCCATTTCGCATCCTCCTCATAAGGAGATTCTTCAAGGAATGTAATTAAATCAGCAAGAGTACTCAACTTATCCTCTGTAATATTCAGGGCATCTTCTTCACTGATGATCTTGGCATAAAGACGGATCCTGGCTTCTTCTGATAATTGGCTGATCCGCTCGTTATAAGGCAGAAGCGTGTGACACTCATAATCAAAATAATCTACCATAACAGATAGTCCGGCATAGGTGGAAAAATCCACGCTACGCTTCTTAAAGTAATATTCTAATCGACTCTTATCTACTTTCAAGTTACTCTTTATATGATCGTAAAGCCCAATAATCAAATCAAATCGTCTGTTATAGCTATCGGCGTCTAGCAGATAATGCTGCGCGTAATCTGCTTTCACGGTTTCTAAACTGCCTTCGTTGATGATGTAATATAGAAGCATGTATGCTTCATTTAACAGGTTCACCTGTGGAATAATTTTCACTTTCTCTGACATCGAATGTATCCTCCCTATCAACTTGCGAGATTACTGATAATTTCTTTCTGCTGCAGAGGCACAAACCAATAATAAAATCAAATGCACCTGCTATCATAAATAATACTACAGTTGATACCCGTTCTGCAAGGAGGCTGACGAAAAAAGAAACAATCGGGATGGCAGCCATGGCTCCGGAATTTAGAAGTGCAGATACTCTGGCAAGATATTCTTCTTCTATATTTTTCATGAATTCAGTATTGGCATAGGTACTCATGATAGAAATTGTGATTCCGACGATAAAGGAAGCAGCTGCAATTATGATATAGAGGAGGACTACCGATTCCACGAACTTCGCAAGGAATACTAGAAGAAAATAATAGAGACCGATGGAATATACGCCTGCGAGTACAAAGATCTTATGATTCAGGAAGGAACTCAGGTAAGGATAGGCACCCGCGCCGGTAATCATCCCGAGTGAGAAGGCAATTCCAAGGACGGATAACATGACCTCGCCGGTGTGAAGAACTTCGCCAACCAGCGGAGCCTGAAGGCTGTTGAAGGGAACGAGTACTCCATTGAGGAAAACAGAAAGGATTACAAAGTATTTTAATACCGCTTTCTTATTCAGATAAGAGAAACCACCTTTTAGTTTGGCGGCATATTCCTTCACATTGACTGGAACTTTTATCTTGACCTCTTTGTGAATACGAAGGGTAAGAATAATGAGCGCAGAGGCGAAGAAGGTAGCCATATCAATATAAATAGCAGTGGATACTGAGAATACTGCGATAATAACTCCAGCAACACCGACACCGATGAGTTCTGTAATACTGTTAGCACTTGTGCTTAATGAGATGCCAAATGAATAATATTTCTTATCTAGAAGCTTTGGAAGCAGTGAAGCAGAAGCCGGCCCGCGAAAGGCTTCCGCACAGGAGATAACGACTGTGGCAGCGAGCAGAATCCACTGATTCAAAAACCCAAGCACCAGAGCCGTCGCAACGAACCCGACACAGAGCCCGCGGAGGATATCCGTTATAATCATGATGGTCTTCTTATTCATGCCTTCAATAGCAGCACCCGCGAAAGGCTGCAGGAAAATAGTCGGTATCCGGTTCACTCCGAAGATAATGACCGACCAGGCAGCACTGCGCGTAACCTGATAAACCAGCCAGACAAAGGCGATACTGTCAATAGAATCTCCAAACCGGTTAATGATGCCGGCAATTACAGTTTTCATATATTCTTTCTGTTTTAGGATATCTTTGTATCCGATTGGGTGTTCAGTCATAATTTACCTCATTTCTGCGCATGTTTTTGCGCCAAAGACTTCCAATATAAATTCTACTAGAAATTCATAAACTTCTTTCAAGGATCGTTTGCGATGTTGAAAAACAGAATTATGTTAGACGGGATGAAAAATATTGTATATTTAGGATGATCTCGTATAAACAATACCACTTGTTAGATGATATTCTAATATAACATTAGATAGATGTCAATAGCTAATTAGATTAAATTCGAACATGTAATAACACAATTATAAAAGAAGCATGGAAGAGCTATAAAAGAGCTATAAATAGCTACATAAACAAATGACTTATCTTTGTTCCTATCGATGCGGATACGCTAAATCATGTTTTTTACATGACAGTATATTTATGCTGCAAACTGCATTAGTAAATAATGGTAGAAATTATTAAAGTGGTAGTGTAAAATGAAAACAGCTAAAAGCAAGAATTATATTTATCGAAGACGATAAAATTATAGAACAAGGGGCACCCTCTGAAGGGCTGGTAAATCAGAAGAAAACAAGAACACAACAATTTTTATAAAGAATTACAGAGCTTAAAGAAGAGAAAATTAAGATCATCATATAAACGAAAGGAACGGAGACAAAAATGATGCAATATGATTTTGAAACAGTTGTGAAGAGAAAAAATATGGGATCCCACAAATGGGATCAAATGATAAAAATAAATTCAAAGATAGAGGATAGTATTGTTCCATTTTCTGTGGCGGACATGGAACTGAAAAATGCACCTGAAATAGTAGAAGGTCTAAAAGATTATCTTGATAATACGATATTGGGGTATACGGGCGCTACCGATACCTATTATGACAGTGTAATTCATTGGATGGAGAGCAAACATCACTTTTCGCCAAAGAAGGAATGGTTTGTAGAGGCGGCAGGTGTTGTTCCTGCTTTGAGACAGATGATCGCGGCATTTACAGAACCAGGGGATGCAGTTTTAATTATGACGCCGGTATATTATCCGTTTAAAATGGTAATTGAGAGTAATCAATGTAATGTTGTAGCAACAGAGCTTATTAAGAAGAACAATACATATGATATTGATTTTAATGACTTTGAAGAAAAAGCGAAGAAGGAGGAGGTAAAGCTTCTTATTTTGTGTAGTCCTCATAATCCGATCGGAAGAATTTGGACAAAGGAGGAGCTTTTAAGAATTTCTGAAATATGCCTTGATAACGGAGTTTTCATTCTGGCAGATGAAATTCATTTTGATATAATATTACCTGGATATCAATTTGTTTCAATGGGAACATTTGATGAGAAATACCTAAATAACTGCGCAATTTGTACAGCACCCAGTAAAACCTTCAACCTTGCTGGTTTTCAAACATCGAATATTTTTATATCGAATAAGGACATGCGCGATAAGGTTGAAAGTGCAAAAGGATATCATTCCTTAAATATTATGGGTTATAAAGCTTGTGAAATAGCCTACACAAAATGCGATAAATGGTTAGAGGAGCTCCTAGTAGTAATCGATACAAATAAAAAATATATTGAGGATTTTATGGCATCAAAGCTCCCGAAAATTAAAGTGTTTGAATTGCAAGGAACCTATCTTCAATGGTTAGATTTTAATGCACTTGGTATGGATTGCAAGGAACTAGAAAACTTTATGCAGCAGGAGGCACAGATATTTTTCGATGAAGGCTATATCTTTGGTGACGGAGGATGCGGTTTCGAACGCATTAATATTGCTTGTCCCACTTGGGTAATTCGGGAGGCTATGGATCGACTATATACCGCATTGTTGCGAGCTGGTAAAACCTTGAAGTTACAGTAGATTGAAAAAAATTCATCACCATTTGAGCCGAAAGCACTTGGCTTCTGCAGGTGTTGCTGGTATTATACGACCAAGTAAAACCAGTATTCAGGTTGTAATCGGAACACAGGTTCAATTCGTGGCAGATGAAATGAAGAAAATGGTGTCGACGTTTTAGATAACGAATTAGATAGTGATGAAGATTTGGACAAAATAAGTACATTCTAGGTGGTGCAACGAATATGAATACTGGTATATTCATTTGGCTGCCTTACCTTCCGGCGGCATATCCTTTGTAGAGCCTCATGACAGTGAAAAGCATCGCAGATGCGCTGCTTTTTACTTGAGTCTCTAGTCGGATATAGGCAGCCTTGTCAGCCGGTCGACGCCAAGCTGAATGTACCAGTCTTCATATTCTGGATTTAGGTTATTGATGTACTTCTGATAGATAAATCAAGGATTTATAGGAAAAAAGTTTTATATTCGTCATCAGTATCTAAAACGTAAGATTTATAATAAAAAAGTTCTATATTCATCGTCAGTATCTAAATCGTAAGATTTATACGGATGGTGGATATAGAACTTTTTTGTTTTGGTATTTTTAAAGATATTAGGAGTTCTGGCTATTGCCGATACTTTGGGTTCGCTATTTCATTGACTTTTCCCGGTGATACCAGTACAACGACTTTAGTCCAAAATAGGCATAGCCTAGAATTAAAAGCAGAATTATTAGTCCTGAGAAGCCGCGTCCCATGGCGAAGGGGGTCTCAAATAGGAAAGCACGTGCGAAATCTGAACCTGTCTTCTCCCATAACCCTGATGTTAAATACAGCGATTTTGGATGAAGCAAAGTTGAAAAACGGAAGATTCCATTCATCGAGAAGACAACTAGAATTGGAAGATAGGCACAGAATAAACTGAACCACATAGTTGAAATTCGCTTATTCCGCTCTGCTTTCGACAGATGATCGGAGAAAATATCTTCCGTTGCCGATGTTTCTTCTTCTGTTCCTACCTCTGCATCTCTTTCTGTTCCTATCTCTGCACTTACCTTTTCAAAATACTGCTTGCCACTGGATTTCGTGCCGCCAATATGCTTCCAGCCGCTGTCCTCAAAGATTGCAACATAATCTTCGTACTCCGCTTTTTTTTTGAATATTCTATAATCAATTCGTACCATAGGAGGAACTGACCCGGTAGTGCAAGGTTCAAAATCATAGAAACCCAAGCAATTTCCTACGCTGACTAACTGGTATCCCTGGCGAATTATCTCACTGATCCAGTCTTCTTCTTTCTTAATATTAATCAAAAATATCTTATATTTTCTCATATGAATATCTCTCCTTATAATCCGTTTGTCTCTGCAACTTGCACCAGAAATTTAAGCCGGGCAGCTTCGAGCTCCAATACATTCTTGCCTTCAGCAGTAATCTGATAGACTTTGCGACGCGCATCCGTACTTGGAACGGACTGAATCAGCTTCCATTTCAGCAGATTATCGATGGCGCCGTACATGGTTCCAGCTGCGATTCTGACCTTACCTGCACTTAGTTCCTCTACTTTCTGCATGATGTAATATCCATGCCCGGGCTCTATCAAAGCAATTAGGATATAATAGGTCGTCTCTGTTAAGGGTAAATATTTATTTAAATTCATTGGTCCCTCCTCGTTATTCAATCAAACTATATAGTTGAACTGTATAATTGGATTATATACAGTTGGACTGTATATGTCAAGAGGAGAATTATATAATTAGAAAAATTTTTTGCCACCTATTTTTGCCAGAATTTTTTTGATTAGCTTTTCGATTGATTCGATTGATATAAATAAGCATCTTCGTGAGGTCACGAAAAAGGTTAAATTGGGAAGTGGTGCTGAAAGAAGTATGACGGCATATATTCTTACATGTTATGGCTGTCATCTGATTGCACAAAACGGTAATTCAAGAAAAGAAGAAATAGTTTTTACACAGAGCATCAGGGTTCATTATCCTTAAAAAAGTAAAAAAGACGGTTGATAATATCAAATATACTATAAATTTCCTGTAAAAGGGGTATACTTAATTTTAGAAAGTTCTGTCAATTTAGCAAGGTAAATTCGGTTCCAAGAGGGATTGATTGTAGTCCTCTGGTCTTCCCATTTGAGCTGTAGATAAGAGGAAAATAATCAGGACAAATAGAATAAAAGTTGTGACCGTGTCGCGATAATTTAAAATAACATATGAGAAAACAATAATTTGGACATGGCTTGACGTACTAATGGTATAAGATTAGGGCAAACGGAGGTGATGAGATGTTTGATATGAATCGTGATGAGAAGACAGATGCAATGGAATGGGCTATTGGAGTAAATATATTGAGCAATCAAGAAAAGCATAAAGAAAAACACAAGGTAAAGCTGGAACAATCCTTGGGAAGAAATAAGGAAGCGGATTATAAAAACAAAGAAGAAGTAAAAGTCGAAGAAAATCACAGGTGGAATAGATGATGGCAATGATCAAGATATAAAGTTAAAACATATAGATTCTGGATATAAATCGGGATATAGATACTAAATTTGAACAAAATAAATATCCATAATTATACTGTAATACTATGGAGATTCATGTATATTTATGGTACAATCTTTTTTGGATGAATTATTACAAAATTCAGAAGAATAATAGGAAGAATGCGAACAGCAAAGGGGCGTCACTATGCTAATATACGAAGGAATTAAACGAGAATTCATAGACAGCGTTGTGAATGATACCATTGCAACCGAAATCGAAGCCAAACTTCTCCTGAAGATGAAACGCCATACGGCGAAGAGTGAGAGTAGGGC
>JBASOB010000276.1:0-3495 GCA_049657865.1 Mobilitalea sp. | reverse complement strand
TCAATTGTTCCGGTGAACTTGGGCAAGTACTGTTGCCGCTAACTGAACCGGTTTCATATTTGGTATAATTTATCAGACGTTCATAAGCTCTCATATTAAATCATCCATTCTTTACGCAATTATAGTGCAGTTATTTCTTTATCCTTATATAATGTATCTATTTTTCTTTATATTATACAAAAAATTTAAGTATACCCTTTATAATTATGGGTATTTATCTTTATTTTCATCACACCAACGGCAGGTCTTTGTAATCTTATCTTTATAAGCCATTCATATGCTCTCATATTAAATTCACCTATCTATCTATATGTACTTCATCCTCCTTAAGTTAGCCTCAATGCATAACAAATTAGATAGAAGATAAATAGATGTGCAGGATAAAACGAATAAAATAAATATTTCAGGTTAAGACCTCTTTTTCCATTATAAAAAAATGTAGGAATTAATGCAACAAAGCATGTAATTTCCGAGAAATTCATAATAGTAAGTGTAATACATGCACCTAACATGCCTTTAAAGTTGCTCATTCGAAGTCCATATATGACAGCCATTGTTAGAACACCGAATCCAGAGTAATCTGTCCTAAGCATGTCTGCCAGCAGCATTCCCACTACCAAAACTAATAGATCGGTAAAACACAAGCTTGCTTGTTGTAATGATTGCGTTTTACAAATGTCTGCATATACAATCAGAGCAATGATACTGAATATGATAGCTGTAAAAATCATTACGCTACGAGTCGGTACACCTACCGAGCTTCCCACTGTGCTTAAAATTGGATTGAAATATATCAATTCATTCGTTTTATATGCTATATATCCTCCTAGTGCAACTGCTCCTAGAACTGCTGTCACCGGTAGCCAATTCTTTTCTTCTGCTTTCTCTTTTAAAGTCCTAAACCCGATTAAGGTAAGTAAACCAATTAATAATGTAAAATAAACATTCTGATAGCCGAAGTTGAACGGTGTATTGTGAAGTGCTAAATCAAAGGGTATATCTGAGATGATAGCAAAAATTGCAAGACGTACTGCATATTTCCTTACATTTCGAGTATGTAAATAACCTTCCACCAGTAAGAAGCAAAAGATCGGAAAAGAAATTCTGCCAATGGATCTCATTACTATATACAATCCAAAAAGCAAACCATTATCCGCATTTATCATTAACATTTTTTGTACGATGGTTGCTCCTGTGTGATCAATTATCATCGTAATGATTGCAATTAACTTTAAAGTACTTCCACTGATCCCCCTACGCTTATTTACATTTGTTAACTCTGGATATAATGTAGAATCTTCATTCATTTTCTTCCTCCTGGTTAAGTGATTCATCTATAATATTTAATTACTGCAACATGAAAATATTTCATTTCATATAATTCCATATAAAATCTTAACATATGATGGAGAAATATAATAGTCTACAATAATTGCTGATTACACAAATCTTAATCAATTCATAATATTTATAAGCAATTAAAATATATCTTATACTTTGTAAACCTTAAATAAGGTACCCATATTTTCATTTAATATCCACTACCGTGCTCTATATGTGAAATTGTAAATAATATATTGCTATTTAGAAAAGCAAAGAAACATAAATTACCAGTTCACTTTAGTCTGACGGAATAAACTAATTAAAGCATTAAATATATTTTTTTCACAATAAAATATCAGTGGGATTGATATTCTTGTCAATTCCACTGATATAATTTGAATTTTTTTATTTGTTCTGAAAATAATCAACGACTCTTATTACTACTTCCGGCGTAATAACCATTTCCTCTTTCCGCTACCTGTACTCCTTTCCTGTCTTGATCTTTTTCACTCAAATCCAAATCCTCAAGCTTACCATTTTCCAGATCAAGCTGAGTATTCAGCTCATTTAGCCTTACTATCTTAGATCTTAAATCTTCCTCATGGGCAAAAGGCTTTTCATATTCTTGCCTTGACTGCTCCATATCCCACTTATACTGCTCAATCTTCTTAAGAAGATAATCCTCATTCTCACTCAGTCCATGAAAAAGGTTCTCCAGTTTAACCATGTTTCCAACAGGACTTGTACTTAATTCAGCTTTGTAATCGGTTTTCCCACGCAGGACCATAAAACTTTTACTATATTGTCCTCCTTCTACAAATTATTTTCACTTGCTATCACAATACAAAATCTTTTTATAAATATGAAAACCATACAATTTATATACGAAAGTATTTTTAAGCATACATTCATATAAAGTAGTTATACAGTTATTAATATTTCACCATGCTTTCCCTTAACGTACTCCATGTAGGCATAGGAACATCTGTCTGTTGGCGAAGAGACTCAAATGCTTCATCCAATGAATGCATCTCATTCACAGCATGCATTGCATGATCACTTGCAGCCAGCCGGCCTATAGGTGTTTTTGACATGATACGAAGCATCCAATAGCATTTTCGCCGGCTAGATGTAAAAAATTCTTCTTCTCCAACCGGACGGATAGGATAACCTAAAGCTTTTAACATTACATGTGCTTCAATGGTGGCTTCAATAATCTGATTGATCTGTGTCTTACCTGCACGCTCCAAATGTCCATTCAGCATGTAACATACATAGCAAATTGGAAGAATAAAAGCTACATGGCATTGAAGCCAAGCATCCATATTACATTCATCGGTTAAACGATAACCAGTATTAGAAAAAGCTTTTGTTAGCTGCATACGAAAATCCGGAGATAATATACTTTTCACACCACCAATTGTCATTCCTACTCTTGCATGAATACTGATTATACGATTATTTTCCCTTCGTCCTCCAGTTCCCTGAAATGCAAATGCAATTTCCTTTTTTACAAGTGAATTTTCTATTATCTGCTTTTGACATCCCTCTGCATTCATATTATTACCAACCAGAACTATGTAGCGACTTTTGTTCGCTGCCAAAACAGGCAGTACTTCAGGAAGTTGTTTATATTGCATGGCTACAAATATCAAATCATAAATGTAATCAGTCTCAAGAACATCAATAGTTTTTATTTGGTCTGTTGTGGTTTGTAACTGAACATAATGTCGTATTATCAGTCCATTATTTTCGATGGTATGTTTCCATTCACCTCGAGCTAACAGCGTCACATCATTCTGTCCTTTTCGGAGCATATGTGCCAATTCACAGCCAATCACTCCTGCACCATATACTAAAATCTTCAATATTATTCACCTTTCCTTCTCTTATATTTAATGATTTCGCTTTTGTATATTAGTCCTGTTATACATTATTACTTATTTTATGAATAATTCATTCCTACTTTAAAAAAGCATGAAATATCTTCCTACTTTATTTTTATATATAGTATATTTATTTCCGAATGTAGTCTCTAAATATTTTTCTTCCTCCAATATCTGCAGATGCATTGTAAGGGTCAAATCATCCGCCTTAACTTTTAGTTAACTTTGTGTCATACTTTAAAAAATCTAATAAATCTATAGAGTTTTTAAAGGAGGCTAAATATTA
>JBASOB010000275.1:0-15098 GCA_049657865.1 Mobilitalea sp. | reverse complement strand
TTAAGAACTGCGACCGTATCAAAATGGCTTGTCTTGCACAACTAGTCAACGTGATTGCACCTATAATGACAGAAAACGGTGGAAATGCTTGGGCACAGACGATTTTCTATCCCTTTATGCATACTTCAAATTATGGCAGGGGAGAAGCTTTTATTCCCTTACTTACTAGTGAAAAATATGATACAGAACGTTTGAAAAATGTACCATATGTTGAAGCAATCGGAGTATTGAATGAGGAAAAAACAGAATTGTCAGTGTTTGCTGTAAATCGATCCTTAGATGAAAATATTGACTTTGAAATTGATTTACGCGATTTTGAAGATATTAAACTTATAGAACATATTGTTATGGAAAATGATGATATGAAGGCAATCAATACGGTAGAAAACCCGGATAATGTAGTTCCTCATAATAATGGGGTAACAAAGATTAGCAGTAATTTAGCAACTGCAACACTAAATAAGCATTCTTGGAATGTAATGCGCTTTCAAGTACAAAGAGTATAGGAGATGTTACCAGATGAAAAAACAATTGCATCTATTAGAAGAAGGAAAGCCTTTTCATAATTACGCAAATTATTCTGTGGGGACAGGTCGAATGGGATTGGCTTTACAAAAGGAATATCAAGAGCATTTAAAATTTGCACAGGAGAAAATTAATTTTTCTTTTATTAGAGGCCATGGATTGTTCTGTGATGATGTTGGTATCTATCAAGAGATGGAAAAGGATGGAGAATTAGTTGCATTTTATAATTTCACCTATCTTGACCGAATTATGGATTGTTATCTTGAATTAAATATTCGCCCTTATTTAGAGCTTGGGTTTATGCCAAAGGCTTTAGCAAGTGGAGAACAGACTGTATTTTACTGGAAAGGAAATGTTACACCTCCCTCCGATTATGAAAAATGGGCTAATCTTATAAAGGCTACGTTAACTCATTTGATTGAAAGGTATGGAAGGGAAGAGGTCGTTACTTGGCCTATTGAGGTATGGAATGAACCGAATATTGGATTCTGGGCAGGCTCTATGGAAGAATATTTTAAATTATATGAGTGTTCCGCTCGTGTAATTAAAGAAGTAGATTCCACTTTTATAGTTGGGGGACCGGCAATTTGCGGAATCGATACAGAAAACTGGTTAAACTCCTTCTTCCAGTTTTGCCAGGATAATAAGGTGCCTTTAGATATGGTTACAAGACATTGCTATATGGCGAAACAACCCAAAGAGGTAGGACGATATGTTTATCAGGAAATGGTAGATGCCACGGATATGATTGATGAGTTGAAACTTACCAGAAATATCATGAATCAATATGATATCGTGAAAGAGAAAGAACTGCATATTACTGAATTTAATAGTTCCTACGATCCAACAGCTCCAGTCCATGATACAGTCTTTAATGCTGCCTTTATTGCCCGCGTATTAAGTGAGGCTGGAGATTATGCTCAAAATTACTCCTATTGGACCTTTAGTGATGTGTTTGAAGAAAAAGGTATTCCTACAGCTACATTTCATGGAGGGTTCGGTTTGATTGCCAATGATTTAATTCCAAAACCGACATTCTATACATTTGAATTCTTTTCTAAGGCAGGAAAGGAACTAATTTACCGGGATGAAAATACAATTGTTACGAGAGATGAAGATGGTAGATATTGTCTCATTGGATGGAGTTATCATGATCCTAGAGATGGGAAAATGCTTGATACCCTTTCTTATGAGATAACATTACCTACACCGATTAAACAATATTGTTGTATTACAAAAGATGTGGGTGGCAAACACGGTAATGCAGCTCAGACCTGGAGCAATCTCGGTAAGCCTCGTACTCTAAACAAGGAACAGAAGAAAATACTACAAGAAGCTGCAAATCCGCTTAGGTCCGATTCTAAAATAATTGCAGAGGATGGGAAAGTAACCGTTACAATGGATATCGAATGTAATCATCTTATTATGATAGAACTGCTTCCGGTTAATGATATGACAGACACTTACTGGGAATTTAATGAGAAGGAGTTTTACGGAATAGAGTAGTAAGTTTATGAAAACTCAGGATTCTATGTAGCGTGAGGCACAACAGGATAGAAATTGGAAAAAAATATGTAAAATAAGTAATTATTTGCTATCAGCAGACCGATATATATTAAGAATAATGTAAAAAAATTCTACTTGATAATGATGAAAGAGGTTCACTGGGTTATTTTGCATTAGGAAAGTATAGAGGGAATCGAAACATTCAGGATGTTTCGAGAGAGGGAGCATAAAATGGGACTCACGATTAAAGCTGATATAGGTATTACTACAAATGGAAATGGACAAATTCAAAGTAGCGAGAAAAGTAAGAACAACGTAGCAAGTATTTTTGTTGGGAATACAAATTTTGCATCTGACCAAATTGATGAAAAAAGAAAAGAAGCTCAGAAAAAAGCGATGAAAGTTGTTCAGGATGCATGGAACAATGACAAATCTATAGATGCAGGCATTGAGAAACGTAAAAACCATGCGAAAGAAATGGAAACTACGATGGGGGATGCGAAGAAGCAGATAGCTGCGCTTAAGGGCAAGGCGGATGAATTGAAACAAATGAATGGAGTTACGGATGATTTCAAAGAACAGATCGATTTAGAGTTGCTAAAAAAGCGTCAGGCATCTTTGCAGCCAAATGCAACAGTAAGATTAACAGAAGATGAAGTGAAACAATTGAAAATTATCGATGAACAGCCGGTTACTGAGTATCAGAAGCAAGCATTGAAATATAATGAGGATACCTTTGTCTTCGAGAAGACGATACGGGATGCAGAGAAACAGAGGAACGACGATTTAAGAGATATCGAAGCAATTAAACAGGAAAGATTAAAAACACATCCAATGGTCGATGCGCAGAAAAGTGCCGATTCCATCATGAATGCTGTAAAGGATCAAATCGTTGATATGCTGATAGAGGAAAGTAAAGACAGCATCGATGAAAAGACAGAAGATAATGAAGAGAAGATAAAAGAGAATGAAGAGGATAAGCAGAAAGAGGATGAACTAGAAGCAATAAAAGATCAGCATATAATGGAAGAAGCAATCGCAGTAGGGACAAAAGAAGCAGTAGAAGAAGCAAAAGCGGAAGTTGATAATAATGATGCTACGAATTTGGATTTAAATAACATGATTGATATTGCACAGGCATATACCCAGACAAGTGGTGTTCAGAAAAGCCTTGCTGAGATCAAGGTCAATATGAAATTGCTGGATGCAGATTTAAAGGGTATTCAGGTAGATGAAACCGTTTAATGCTAAATAAGCATAAATATAACCATGCCTTTCGCTCTGCTTGTAAACTTTGGACTGCAGGCATAAAGTTGCATGTGAATAATCTTCACGTTGTGAATAATCTTCACGCTGTGAATAATCTTCACGTTGTGAAGAGGTTCTGTTTTACACTAAATTCAAGGATGAACTTACAAATTTGATTTTTGTAAGTTCATCTTTTTGATTTTCTTATACTCTTTCATAGGATTACAAGAATCAGTTTTATAGTTCTATGAGATAATAAATAATAATATCCAGAACTAATATATCCCTAGAAGAATCGGAACTTCACGCAATTATGAAATTAGAAATAACATCTCTGGGATTTTCAGATGTTTCATGAGGTTTGGAAAAAGAAAAAGTGATTTCAAAGATTGTATAAAATATTTTTAAAGATTGTATAAAATTGATTGACAAGAGAATAACATGGTGTTATATTTATAACCAAGTTAATTAATAGGAATTAAAATGATAGGAATTAAATCAGCCGGAGGAAGTTGTCCCGGAGAAATGCAAAGAGGTGAAGGATATGAAGCTGTCAACCAAAGGCAGATATGGTTTAAGAGCAGTTCTTGATCTTGCGGTTCATGCAGATGAAGAGACGGTAGCATTAAGCCAGATTGCTGAACGACAAGGGATATCAGTGAACTATTTAGAACAATTGGTAGCGAAGTTAAAGAAGGCTGGCATAGTAAATGGAGTCAGAGGAGCACAAGGCGGATATATGCTGGCGCTTCCGGCAGAACAGATTTCGGTAGGAGCAATACTCAGAGCTTTAGAAGGCGATTTGAATCCGGTTGATTGTTCAGCGATGAACGTAGGAGATACCAGCTGCAGCAGCTCAGATCTGTGTGTAACAAAATATGTATGGAAACGTATCAATGATAGTGTCAATGAAGCAGTAGATGGTATCATGTTATCCGAACTTGTAGATGAGAATAAGAAAGTTCTTGCAGACAAGGGAACGATGGATGCAAAAGCAAGACAAGCCTGTGGCAAATAAAAGATTAGGAGATGGACAACATGGAGAAAAAAATATATCTTGATAATGCAGCAACAACAAAAACCAGACCAGAAGTAGTAGAAGCAATGCTACCTTATTTTACGGAACTATATGGTAATCCTTCGAGCATCTATGAATTTGCTTCACAGAATAAGAAGGCAGTGGATGATGCAAGAGAAACGATTGCTAAGGCAATTGGTGCAGAGATCACAGATATTTATTTTACAGCTGGCGGAAGTGAGTCTGATAACTGGGCATTAAAAGCTACCGTAGAAGCATATGAAGGAAAAGGAAATCATATCATTACTTCGAAGATTGAGCATCATGCAATCCTTCATACTTGTGAATATCTTGAAAAACATGGCGTTGAAGTTACCTATGTTGATGTTGATGAAAATGGTATCATTAAACTAGATCAATTAGAGCAAGCAATTCGCCCAACCACGATTCTGATATCAATCATGTTTGCTAATAATGAGATCGGTACAATACAGCCAATCAAAGAAATTGGTGAGATTGCTAAAAAACATAATATCTTATTCCATACTGACGCGGTTCAGGCATTTGCACAGGTTCCAATTAATGTGAATGAGATGAACATAGATATGCTAAGTTCCAGTGCACATAAGTTAAACGGACCAAAGGGTATTGGCTTCTTATACATAAAGAAAGGTGTTAAAATCCGTTCCTTAATTCATGGAGGAGCACAGGAAAGACAAAGAAGAGCAGGAACCGAAAATGTTCCGGGAATCGTCGGGTATGGCAAAGCTACTGAAATAGCAATAGCAACGATGGAAGAACGTACTAAGAAAGAACTTGAACTCAGAAATTTATTATTTGATCGTGTGATGGCAGAGGTTCCATTTACGAGAATTAATGGTGATAAAGAGAGAAGACTTCCGAACAATGCTAATTTCAGCTTTCACTTTATTGAAGGGGAATCCTTATTAATCATGCTAGATATGAAGAACATCTGTGCCTCTAGTGGATCGGCATGTACCTCTGGATCACTGGATCCTTCCCATGTTCTGCTGGCAATCGGGTTACCTCATGAGATCGCACATGGTTCACTTCGACTTACTTTAAGCGATGAAACCACAGAAGAGGAAATCAATTATACGGTTGACAGAATCAAAGAGATTGTGGATAAACTTCGTAAGATGTCTCCTTTATATGAAGATTACATCAGAAAACATCCCGACAAATAAAAAGCGCAAATCGTTAAAATAGAAGTAACTATTAAGTGCTGAACAGTTACAAATAGAAATCATAGATACAGGATTAATATCATGTTAACACAAGTAAATATATCATTGGAGGATAAAATTATGTATACAGAAAAAGTAATGGACCATTTCACTCACCCAAGAAATGTTGGAGAGATAGAAAATGCAAGCGGTGTTGGCACCGTTGGTAATGCAAAATGTGGTGACATCATGAGAATCTACTTGGATATTGATGATGCGGGAATTATTCGAGATTGTAAATTCAAGACTTTTGGCTGTGGAGCAGCAGTTGCTACTAGTAGCATGGCAACCGAACTCGTAAAAGGAAAAAGTGTTCAGGAAGCATTAGAAATTACCAATAAGGCTGTAATGGAAGCGCTTGACGGACTTCCACCAGTAAAAGTTCACTGTTCTTTATTAGCAGAAGAAGCAATTCATGCTGCTCTTTGGGATTATGCTGAGAAAACCGGAATCAAGATTGAAGGATTGACAAAACCCAAGACTGATATTGGTGAAACTCTGGAAGAAGTCGAGTATTAATAACCACAATATAAAGGTAATTAAAGAAGTAGATCATCAGCTTCCTACCATAATATTTGCAAAATTGAGAAAGCAGCATCCATATCATGCAGGATATGAAAAAGTAGAAAGTTAATCGTCATGTCATGGAGGTTAGAATGGAAAAAGTAGTAGTTGGAATGTCGGGAGGAGTTGACTCCTCTGTAGCGGCATACCTTTTAAAAAAGCAAGGTTATGAAGTAATCGGTGTAACCATGCAAATATGGCAGGATGAAGATGTCTGCACCATAGAAGAAAACGGCGGCTGCTGCGGACTTAGCGCTGTTGAAGACGCCAGGAGAGTAGCTTCGGTACTTGATATTCCTTATTATGTCATGAATTTTAAACAGGAATTCCGTGAAAATGTCATCGACTATTTTGTTGGAGAATATCTGCAGGCTAGAACGCCGAATCCCTGTATTGCTTGTAATCGATATGTCAAATGGGAGTCTTTGCTAAAACGTTCTATGGATATCGGTGCAGACTATATCGCAACTGGTCATTATTCCAGCATCGCAAAACTTCCGAATGGCAGATTTGCAATTAAGAAATCCATTACCTTGGCAAAGGACCAGACTTATGCATTATATAATTTGACGCAGGAGCAATTGTCACATACCCTGATGCCGGTCGGTTCCTACACGAAGGATGAGATAAGGGAAATTGCATTGGAGCAGAAAATCCCGGTTGCGAATAAACCGGACAGTCAGGAAATTTGTTTTGTATCAGACAATGATTATGCAGGCTTTATCGAAAATTATCTCAAAGAAAATGAGAATAACAGAGATAAAGGCCTTAAATATAATGATAAATTATATGACAATGGTGGTAAACAAAAATTTAATGGATTAAAGCCCGGTAACTATATCAATACTGCAGGTGAAGTAATTGGCAGACATAATGGTATGGTTCATTATACGGTCGGGCAGCGGAAAGGTCTTAATCTTCCGATGGGTCATCCGGTATTTGTTCTTGAGTTGAAACCGGAAACCAATGAAGTAGTGATTGGAAATGCAGATGAAGTATTCTCAGACCGTCTCTATGCAAACAACCTGAATTTCATGGCAATTGAAGACTTAGAAGGTGAAATGGTAGTGGATGCGAAAATCAGATACAGCCATAAAGGAGCTAGATGCACGATTAAAAGAATTTCCGAAGATAAAGTCTTGTGTATATTTGATGAGCCTCAGCGAGCAATAACTCCAGGCCAGGCAATTGTCTTTTATGAAGGTGATTATGTCGTAGGCGGTGGAACGATTATGAGATCATAATGTAGTAAGAATAAATGGTACAGCATAATATAGAAATTATATTTCCTTGCATCTAATGTAGGAGAAGGTAATAATGAAACTACCTTTACAGAATTAATTGTTATGGCAGAAATGTAAAATAATAAACACCCTTAAGTAATTGGAAATAGGTATCGTCTCTAGGATGGATTTTTGGTCGAATTCTAGAGACGGTATATATTTTATTATTTAGGGGTGTTTTTGTTACATTATTAATTGTATTATATTGGTAAAAGAAAAATACTGAGAATGTAAGTGATAGGAAAGAAGAGTAATAAAATGATGCTTTTTCCTCTTTATTCACTAGAGCTTTTCATACGTCGGTTTCCCCCCAATAAAAGTTGTATAATACCGATATCCTAGATTCTTAAGCAGATCCGGTACCAGGTTGAATTCATTACAGAGGTGTTCGGGTTTATGAGCATCTGAGCCGATCGTAAGAATTTCTCCGCCAAGCTCAAGGTAACGTTTCAAGACTTCTGCCTTAGGATGTGCAAAGCCGAGACCGTATTTATAACCGGACGTATTAATCTCGATACCTTTTTCGTTCGAAAGGATTGCTTTTAGCATCTCGTCGATGAGATCGGAATAATCAGAATAGGAATAATCTGCTTTTATTCCCTGTGGTGTAGGAGCATATCGGATAGCATAATCAAGATGTCCATAGATGTTGAAATTATGGAATAGATTATTATTATCGATAATTGACATGAAATATTTATTCAGTCCTTCTCTTGTGGAAAGACCGGACCAAAATTCCGGGTAATAAGGATCGATGCCCTCTGCGACGTGGGAAGATCCAATTACAAAATCGAAAGGATACCTAGCTGTAAAAGAGGTAAGGCGTTCCTGTTGATCGGCTCGCAAACCTAACTCTACACCAGTTAATACTTTGATTCGTTTTGAATATCGTTCGTTTAGTTCGACTAATTTCTTAGTATATTGATCCAGATCAAAAGTAAATTTTGCATTACCAGGTTTGGGGTAATCATAATCGATATGATCTGTAAAGCATACCTGCTTTAGTCCTAATGTAATCGCTTGCTCTATCATTAGCTCCATTGGAGCCTGGGAATCACCGGAAAAGTCCGAGTGAACGTGATAATCTGCTATAATCATAAAAATCTCCTTAAACTTAATATGATTGCTATACGAGAATTATAATTGCTGTATACCGGTAATATCAGTTGGAACTATCATGGAATAATTCGTATAGTATACTACAAAACCTGGTTTTCCACCACTTGGTTTCTTAACATTTTTCTTTAATGTATAATCGATTTCCACCTTGTCAGCTTCTCTTGAACTAGAGTAATAAGCAGCCAGCCTGCCGGCTTCCTCGAAAGTTTTATCTGGAAGCTCATTGCCACTGGCTTTTACAATTACATGAGAACCGGCTATTTTCTTGGCATGGAACCACCAATCACCGCCTTCTGCAAATTGGAAGGTCAGTTCATCGTTTTGATAATTGTTTTTACCGACGTAGATATGATATCCGTCAGAGGAAATATAATGAAAAGGTTTGCTCTTTACATTGAATTTTTTAGAATAGGATTTCTTACTTGTCCGCTGATTACTAGCTACATATTTATGCTTCATATAACCATATTCGGTAAGCTCACGCTTGATTTCCGTTAAATCATCTTCATCCACTGCAATATCAAGTGCATTCCGAATCGACTCAAGATGCATCAGTTCATCACCGGTTTCTTGTACCTGTGTGGTTAACGCTTCAAAAGTGCGTTTCATCTTATTATATTTTTCAAAATAATGTTTCGAATTTTCCATTGGAGTTTTCATGGGATCCAGTGGGATACTGATTTCCTTATCGTCATAATAATTGATGGCCGTAAGCACCTTAACCCCGGGTTCCAGACCATAACCATATGCATTGATAAGTTCACCATAGATTTTATATTTATCTTTTTTGTCAGTATCATTTAGCTGTTTTAATTGTAAATCATATTTCTTGCTGGTACGGTCAATTACAGTCGATACAACTTTACGCAAATCTACAGATTTCTGTCGAATCCTCGTGACTGCGTTTTTCTTGGAATAGTACTCTTCTAGTAAAGAAGAGATGGAAGTAAAGGATTGAACCTCATGACTAGAATAACAGGTAAGTGCCATGCTGGAAAACTCAACCGGAACACCTTCTAAAGAGACGATATTCGGAGTAAAGGAAGAATTCTTCACATCTTCCATCATACGCACTAAATTCTTATAGAGATGTAAACCAGCAGCTTCAATGATGGAATCAGTTGCCGTATCTGCATCGATAGAAGCACGGAAGCAGAGTTCGTTCGCAAGCAAAGGACTGATACCGGTCATACAACTGTATAAAGCCTTGCTAATCGTCATCGGCTTTTTTAAAATCCGTTCACAGAACTGTTCATAAGTAATCGTAAGAGGATCCAGCTTTTCCATCGTATCCGGAATGAAGTAGTCCCTTCCTGGTAATACTTCGCGAACGGAACTTACAAATTGATTAATTCGCTTAATGCTGTCGATTATTTTCATATCAGCATCGCAGAAGATAATATTACTATGTTTCCCCATTAACTCAATGACAAGATATTTTACGCACAGATCACCCATCTCATCGAGATGCTCGAACTTGAAGTTGATGATTCGTTCTAGACCTGGCTGACTGATATCAAGAATTTTTGCACCACCCAAATGTTTTCGGAGCAGCATACAGAAATTTGGAGCTGTCATAGGGCTTGGCTTTGTATTTTCCGTAAGGTAGATCAAGGGAAGACCTGCACCGGCGGACATGAGAAGCTTGAATTGAACTCTTTCCTGTCCTTTAATTGTTAAAATCAACTCATCTTTTTCTGGCTGAGCAATTTTATTAATTCTGCCGCCGATTAAGAATTCGCGTAATTCATGTATTACATTTGCAATCACAACACCATCTAATGCCATAACAATCTCCTTTAATATAAAAACAGTAATTAAATTACCGACTATGTGTTCATTTATTCTGAAATTATAGCACATAACAATGCAAATTCATACCTTTTTCAGTGTATAGGGAGGTGGGGGTAATTCAATTCTTGTCAAAATTATAGATTGATATTTTGAGGACATAGTATCCAAGCAAATGAATAACAGAATATGGATGCACCACCTGTGATGCAATTATTACACTCAAATCAATTATAATAATGTTATTAAAAATACTACTTATATAACTAAAAGTAATAACATATATGCAAATAAGTGATTATAAATAAGTAGTTAATTGGCAAATAGTACTTGCATAATAAATCAAAGAAACATATAATTAATAAATCAAATACAAAGGCGCATTTGTTTTTTAAGTGTGTCTTTTTTTGCTTTTTATGTAAATTGATCTAGGAAGAGCAAAGGTAATTGATACACTAGAAAGAAACAGAGAACCTAATAATATAATATAAAATAAGGAGATTTAATCATGGGCTATGTTGATGTAGTAATTGAAAGAGTTATTAAGAAGAATCCGGGCGAACTTGAATTTCACCAGGCAGTAAAAGAAGTACTTGAATCATTAAGAGCAGTAGTAGCTGCAAATGAAGAGAAATTCAGAAGAGAAGGCCTTCTTGAGAGAATTGTAGAGCCAGACAGACAGATTAAATTCAGAGTATCATGGGTTGATGATAAAGGACAGGTACAAGTTAACACTGGTTACCGCGTTCAGTTCAACAATTCCATCGGACCATACAAAGGTGGTTTACGTTTACATCCTTCCGTTAACATCGGTATCATCAAATTCTTAGGCTTTGAGCAGATTTTCAAAAACTCCTTAACCGGTCTTCCAATTGGCGGCGGTAAAGGTGGTTGTGATTTCGATCCAAAGGGTAAATCTGATCGTGAAGTATTAGCATTCTGTACAAGCTTCATCACAGAACTTTACAAATACATCGGCGCAGATGTTGACGTTCCAGCAGGCGATATCGGAACTGGCGGAAGAGAAATCGGTTATATGTTCGGCCAGTACAAGAAAATCACTGGAAAATATGAAGGCGTATTAACAGGTAAAGGCTTAAGCTTCGGTGGTTCCTTAGCTAGAACAGAAGCTACTGGTTACGGCTTATTATACTTAGTAGAAGAAATGCTGAAATGCAATGGCAAGGACATCAGCGGCAAGATTGCTACTGTATCCGGTTCTGGAAATGTTGCTATTTATGCAATTCAAAAAGCTCATGAATTAGGAGCAAAAGCTGTTACAGCAAGTGATTCTACTGGTTGGATTTATGATGCAGACGGAATTGACGTAGAAGCATTAAAGGATATCAAGGAAGTAAAACGTGCAAGACTTACAGAATACAAGAATTACAGACCAAACTCCGAATACCATGAAGGCAGAGGCGTTTGGACCGTTAAATGTGATATCGCTCTTCCTTGCGCTACACAGAACGAACTCTTCATTGAAGATGCAAAAGCATTAGTTGCGAACGGATGTATCGCAGTTGCAGAAGGTGCTAATATGCCTACTACATTAGAAGCAACAGAATACTTACAGGCTAATGGCGTTATGTTTGCTCCTGGTAAAGCTGCAAATGCTGGTGGTGTTGCTACTTCCGCTTTAGAGATGACTCAGAACAGCGAAAGATTAAGCTGGTCCTTCGAAGAAGTTGATTCAAAGCTCAAGACTATCATGATCAATATCTTCCACAATTTGGATGATGCTGCAAAGAGATACAATGCAGAAGGCAACTATGTAATCGGCGCTAATATTGCAGGCTTTGAAAAAGTTGCAGCAGCAATGATTTCTCAAGGAGTTTTATAAGAATATTGACAGTAATTATAATAGAGAGTTAGTCACCCTGTAATCATTTGAGAGGAACCCTCTTGGTTGGATGAAAATCTGATCAAGGGGGTTCCTCTTAAAGTTAGAGGGATTTTTATGGATTTAAATGACGATATAAAAGCGCACGAAATAAAAAAATAAGAGATACAATAATAAGATGATGGGATAAAGTTCTTGTGCAGTATACGAAAATAGCTGTTTACAAGTAACTGTGATTGAATCAATAACATAATTTCTTTAAGTGATTCTTCAGGTAACGGGTTCTTCGATGCAAGGCATAGAATCATTACGATTTATTATATTATATTTGTAAGAAATGAAGAATATTTATTATAGAAAGCGTTATAATATGAAGAAGTGAAGAAACAAAGAGGTGAAGAAACAAAGAAGCTAAGAAACAAAAAAGCCAAGAAGCCAAGAAGCCAAGAAATGAAGAAACGACTAAGCAAGCAAGAGGATAAAGGGATAAGAAGATACATCGGTTTTGCCTATGAGTAAAAATGAATTTCCAAGATATTAAAATTAGAATTTTTAACACGGAAAAGAATCCGAAAAAAAGCAAAAAATTCTATAATATATTATTGACATATAATATTATATGGTGTATAGTATTGTAAAAGTAACAATATTATTATTTTAATATCTTGGAAAGGAGTTGATATTATGGTATTTAATACCGGTTCGGCACTTTTAGATGCGATTGTACTAGCCGTTGTCTCAAAAGAACCGGAAGGAACTTATGGGTATAAGATTACACAAGATGTCCGAGGAGCAATTGAAGTTTCAGAATCCACATTGTATCCGGTGCTGAGAAGGCTCCAGAAGGATGATTGTTTGGAAGTGTATGATTTAGAGTTCGGAGGAAGAAATCGAAGATACTACAAGATTACAGACAAGGGAATGATACAACTTAGGCTTTATGATGACGAGTGGAAAAGCTATATGAAAAGGATAAATATTATATTCGAAGGAGTGAAATAAATGACGAAGCAGGAATTCATGAATGAACTCGAAAGCTTATTGTTGGATATCCCTTTAGAAGAAAGAGAAGAAGCTATTCAGTATTATAATGGTTATTTTGAAGATGCGGGAGAAGACAGGGAAGATGAAATTGTAATAGAATTGGGATCACCTGCAAAGGTGGCAGCTATTATAAAAGCCGATCTAAACTCCAATGCAGCCGACCGTGAAAATAGGGGATATTTTACGGAGAATGGTTATCAGGATAACAGCTATAACAATGAGAAATTCGAGATGGTAGGAATGGGAAAGAAAAAAGGCGGAAGTAATAATGATTCTGCAAATACTGACAACACATCAAATGCTAACAGAAATACGAACAATAACTCGGCATATGGGAATGGATCCAATGATTCCGCAAATTATAATTCGGCAGGTCAGACAACACAGAAGCCGAAAGAGGATAAAAGCACAAGAAATGTATTGCTTGGAATTCTTGCAGTATGTACTTTCCCGATTTGGCTGCCGGTACTATGCACTATATTTGGAATTGTCATCGCAGTAGTAGCAACGATACTCGGACTTGTTTTTGGCCTTGGCGTTGCAGGAATCGCAATGATTGGCGTTGGTATTGCACTGATTGTTGCAGGTGTTGTGCAACTTAGCATACCGCTTGCCGCAATGTTATTATGCGGTGCTGGACTGGTAGTACTCGGACTTGGTATGCTGTTTGTATATGCATGCGTCCTTCTGTGTAAGAATGTACTTCCAGCTGTAATCAGAGGCGTTGTGAATCTTTGCAGAATGCCTTTTCAGAATAGGAGCGTGACCGCATGAGATCATTTTCGAAAGTATGGTTAGGTATTAGTTTATGCACAATTATCTTCGGCATGGGGCTTCTCGTGATTGCAGTAGCTTCTGGAGCCGAATGGAAAGACGCAGCCACTTATCCGAATGATGCCCTGTATTCCTATGATGAAACTTATACTGATGTCAAGTCCATTAATATGCAGATAGAATATGGGGAGATTAATCTGGTAGAGGGTGATGAATTCTCAGTTACAGCGGATAATATGCTGGATGATGATTTTGAATCTTATGTCAAAGATGGAACCTGGATTATCAGAGAGAACGATGCCAATGATTTTCATATCTTTGGATTTGACTTTTCCGCAAAACAGATGTTTCGCTGGAACGGCAATTTCACACCGCATTACACGATAACGATTCCGAGAGATTTTGTAGCAGAGAAGATTGTTGTTGCAATAGGTGCCGGTGATATGGTAGTGGAATCAATTAATGCGAACCAGGGTGATTTTACTCTGGGAGCAGGAAGAATTACAATCGGTGAACTTGTTATTACAGAAAAATCAGAATACAATGTCGGTGCCGGTGAAATGATTTTTGAAAATGTTACTGCAAACAATGTTTCAGTTGAATGTGGTGTAGGAGAAGTAGATATTGAAGGAGTTATTACCGGAGAAAACTATATCCATTCAGGAGTCGGATCAGTGAAACTGGAGCTACAGGGAAATGAAGATGATTATACTTACGAAGTGAATGCTGGGATTGGTTCTGTCAGTATTGGTGAGAATAGTTATAACAATGTTTCGAATGAGATCATTAATAATGGCAATGGTGCAAATTATTTGAAATTAGATTGTGGCATCGGTGATATTAATATTGATTTTTACTAAAAATGGGTTATGATATAGATATAGAAAGGGGGTTATTTGAATGGAACAGAAGAAATTATATCGCTCAAGAAAAAACACTATGATTTGTGGCGTATGTGGAGGAGTTGCGGAATACCTCAATATTGATCCTACTATTGTACGATTATTATGGGTTATTGTTGCTTTCTCAGGCGTTGGCGTTCTTGCTTACATTATTGCAGCAATCATTATACCTTACGAATCATAGAACTTTTTGATATCTGTAAGAAATTCCACAGATAATCATAACATCTAACA
>JBASOB010000274.1:0-1816 GCA_049657865.1 Mobilitalea sp. | reverse complement strand
CCTTTGTATCGATTTCAATTTCAATTCCCTCTTGATATCTTGAGTAAGCGGAGGCACCTGATACAGGGATTCCATCTTTTAACACAACTGCACCGATTCCAAGTCGTTGATACATCTCATAGTCTTTATACTGAGACACCAAGTCCCTGCTCCAATCGTTTGACCTGCATTGATTGAAGATGTCTTCTTCTATCATTTTCAAGGAATATTCCGTTGACAAGGAATGAACTACTTTCTGCAATTTTTCCTTGTCGAATACATTCTGCTCTTTTTTCATTGCATAACGTTTAACCTTGCTGGCTTTATCGCCATAACCGTTCACAATCAGTTCTGCCCATTTATCGTTCTGAGGCACCATAATAATAAAGTTATGAATACACTCTTCGGGCTTATACAGAACCAGCTCTTTATTTGGCAGGCCGGCGAATAAACAGAAGTCACCTAGCACAGCCATTGCAGATAGCGGTTTCTCTAGGTTATCTACATAGATACTTCCCATGATATTCTGCAGGCAGGACCATATTAATGATTCCTGCCAATCACAGAATAATGGTTCTGCTTTCTTTGTATTATCAATTTTAACAACCATTGTTGGTTCCCCTTATAACTAATCTACCTTAAGGATAAGCGTAAGAATTCTCTTGGCACAGCGGTCCATATCTTCCCGCGTGATAAGACCAAGTGACTTGGCTTCTAGTAAACGTTCCGGGTAACCAGTAGCCATTTTCATATCGTTTCCGGCAAGAGTTTCCTTATAATGTTCTCCGTAGGTCCACCAGTCCGTGGTGACCATACCTTTCCAGCCCCATTCTTCTCTTAAGATATCTTCTAACAGTTCTTTGTTCTCAGATGCACGATGTCCATTAATTATATTATAAGAAGACATAATGCTCCAGGGATCTGCTTCTTTGACAATGATCTCAAAAGCTTTTAAGTAAATCTCTCTGGCTGCTCTTTCCGATACTCTGGAATTACAGTTTTTCCTGTTTGTCTCTTTATTATTGAGAGCGAAATGTTTTACTGTCGATCCGATATGCTGAGACTGAATTCCATTTACCATTGATGCCGCCATCTTGCCGGTCAGGTAAGGATCTTCAGAATAGTATTCAAAATTACGTCCGCATAATGGACTTCTATGAATATTAACAGCCGGTGTCAACCACACGGCAATGTTATTTTCCTTGACTTCTTTCGCTCCGGCTTCTCCTACTTGATAGACAATCTCTCTATCCCAGGTACAGGCTAATAAGGTTGTACAAGGCCATGCTGTCGTATTCACCCCGCATTGAGGTTGAATTCGAAGTCCTGCAGGACCGTCGGCTGTCATTACATTCGGAATGCCATATTCCGACATGTTGCCATATCCGAATGTATTTGCAACACCTGCATTGGGCTGTCCACCTAATAAATGAGCGACTTCTTCATCGGTCATCTGTGCCAGGAATTCATCTAAGGTCATAGTTCCATCCGCTACTTCATAAAAGTTACGAATTCCCTTCTTAAAAGGTTGTTTCCATAAATGATGACCCACTTGTGCTCGAACTGCAGGTGAGAATCCGTCTGTTAATTCACCAGGGAGTTTGTCCATCTCACAGGCATCCGGATCAGTTGCTTCGCTTATGGTTAGCTGCTCAAAACTGCCATCTGCAAGCATTCTTTCCTTTAAGGAAGTCGGTACTATTTTAGGGGTTAGCTGTTCAATAATTTTATTCTGAGATAATGTATAGATGTAATCACTCTTTACGACATCTCTTACGGAGGTTCCAATGTAGAATACATAATCACCTGCTTCAAGAACATAGGCAGATTTCTGTAC
>JBASOB010000273.1:0-2212 GCA_049657865.1 Mobilitalea sp. | reverse complement strand
GTCTTCCGCTTATTTGTGAAAGCATCTCATAAAAAGCATCGGTATCTCTTAGTCCGATTGGGATATTAATTCTCTTCAGCGGTATTCCAAAAGCCTCTTTCAAGTATTGACCAGGTGCATATTCTATTTCTAAATCAGTAATTTCTATTGTAATTTTAGCTTCTGACATCTTACGAATATCTTCCAGAGAGGTTCCTTCCGTAGAGAGCCTGTCATAATTTTTTTCATAACCGCCATCTAAATTCTCAGATAGATCAGGTAAGAAAATGGCTTCTATGCCAAATTCAACAAAGGTGCTTTTTAAAAACCTCATATCTCTGGGGCTTAGCGGGGTACTTATCACGTTTACCAACTCTGATTTTTCTTTCTTGATTTCTATTTTATTTTCTTTTTTATTTTCTTTTTTAATTTCTTTTCTAATTTCATTTTTATTTTCTTTTTCAATTTCTTTTTCAATTTCTTCTTTAATTTCATTCTTATTTTCTTTTTCAATTTCTTTCTTATTTTCTTCACTTGAAAGAACTTGTTCTAAAATACTTCTTAATGCCCTATAATACCCTTCAAACTGAGTTCCGCCGTAACCCGGAGAATGTACAGGAATTATCATAATGTCATTATATTCCGGATATTCTTCTCTGAATTTCATTACAATTCGTGGAACATCCTCTCCTATGGTTTCTGCAAGACAAGTAGTCGCAATTCCTATTACTTCCGGATGATAGAGTGTAATGAGATTCTTTAACCCACTGATCAGATTCTTTTCGCCTCCAAAGACAGTCCCTTCTTCCGTCAATGCTGAAGATGCGATATCTACCGGTTCATTATAATGTGTTGCCATATGCCTTCTGATATAAGTACTGCAGCCCTGTGAACCATGAAGGATCGAGATACATTTTTTAATTCCATAAAATGCTGTCACCGCACCCATTGGCATGCACATCTTACATGGATTTACATTCAGATTTACCATTGGCTCTATCTTTGTTTTTTTCATCGATACCTCCGTTCTTACCATTCAGCATCACAAAATGCTACTCTGTAACTTTAAAATTTAATATAGTCCCAAATCGGATTGTTCATACTTTCACTAATCTCTTTCGTAAAGTTAACAACACCTTCAAATCCAGCAAGCGCATGTTTTCTTTCATGGTTATGATCACAGAAAGCAATTCCCAGTTTATAAGCCAGCGGCCTCTCTTTGACGCCTCCCACCAGAATATCAGCCTTTTTTTCTTTCATAAAGGTTTCTAATTCTGCCGGATTTGCATCATCTAAAATAACAGTATCTTCCTCTACGATGCTCTCTATTAATTCATAATCTTCTGGTTTGCCAGTTTGTGTTCCAACTACGACCGTCTTAATCCCTAATGCTTTAAATTGCCTGATAAGCGAAATAGCCTTAAAACCTCCTCCTACATAGATGGCTGCTCTTTTCCCCAGCAATCCTTTTGTATAGACACTAAGAAATCCTTCTAGTTCCTCTGTCTTTTTTTCGCAAAATGCAATCGCTCTTTCACGAGCTTTCTCATCTCCCATAGCTTCTGCTATCCGTATCAATGAACTGGTCGTATCTTCAATTCCAAAGAAGCTTACTTTAATATATGGAATTTGCATTTCCTCCTGCATTCGAGTAGCAAGATAGGTACTCGACCCAGCACACTGAACAATATTCAGGCTTGCAGAGGGTGCTTTTTTTAAGGACTCAAGTGATGCATCTCCTGTGAAAGTTGAAATAACATTGATTCCTATTTCTTTCATATAATTTTTAATAATCCACATCTCACCGGCCAGATTAAAATCGCCCAAAATATTGATGCCGATCTGTTTCGGTTGATTCTTATATTGATCAATTATTTTCATGATAGCATTACATGCAATGCGGTAACCGGTTGCTTTGTTTCCTGAAAATCCAGGTGCTTTTACCGGTATCACATGCATCTGATATTTTTCCGACATCTTTTTGCAGATAGCTTCCACATCATCACCAATCACGCCGACAATACAGGTTGCATATACAAAAATTAATTTCGGTGAATATTTTTTTATGATTTCTTCAATTGCTGCTTCCAGTTTTTTCTCTCCACCGAAAATGATATCGTTCTCCCGTAAATCAGTCGAAAAACTATTTCGATAAATATCATCGCCGCTGCTAAGGCTTCCACGAATATCCCAGGTATAACTGGCACATCCTATCGGCCCATGAACAATATGA
>JBASOB010000272.1:0-2003 GCA_049657865.1 Mobilitalea sp. | reverse complement strand
ACTCTATGTCATGGATGAGCCTACCGCAGGTCTGGACCCAGTCTTTCGCTATGACTTTCTACGTATCCTTCAAGGAATTGTTGCCGAAGAAAATGCCTCCATCCTATTTTCTACCCATAATACTAGCGACCTTGATAAAATCGCAGATTATATCACTATGCTGGATAATGGACGCATCTTATTTACGAAGGACGTAGAAACTCTCGCAGATGAAATTCAGGATAACAGAAACGAGCGAGTGCGTTTTCAAGTCAGCAACTTGTTCAAAAAGGGAAGATGGAATTAGTATAGATGCAATATAAGGGAAAAGATGACTCTTTCGCTCCCAAATTTGTGCCTAAAGTCCAAAGTTCACAGGCAGATAGAGAGGTAGGTTATTATCATGAGATTATCCAAATACATTGCGTTAGACAAAAAATATAAATCTAGTCTGATCAATACAGATATAAGAAATCTTGGGATCGGATGTGTAGGGATGGTCCTATTCTGCAGTTTTGTACTGAACTGGGCACTTCATTCTATGGACCATTTGATTATCTTTGGTGTTTACCTAACCTGCTTTACCTTAGCAGAAGCATTCTATATCTATCCTTTAGTAATGGTTTATGAAGAAGGATATGTTCCTGTCTTTCGCAAATACAAGAATCTCCCCATAGACAAACATTTATTTTTCCGTTCCAAGTTTTTACTCCTAATACGTTTTTCCATACTATTCTATCTTCCGGTACAGCTGCTTCATTTCTGGGGTCTTGAACGAACGAATACACCATACATCAGCCTCACTGGTTTCTGGCCTATTTCGGCTATGGCGCTGACGCTTTTCGTACAATATATTTATATACGGATACTTGCACGAGATTTTATGAACTGACTTATCATCGTTTATCATGATTTCTATTATAAAGACAGTAATCACTCACAATCCAGACACATTTATAAGATTTTCATTATCAAAAGTCAATATTGACCTATACAAAAGTCATAATTGCATATATATAGTAATAAGAGAATATGCTATCATTTTAAGATAAGTAATTGTTATGCCCAAAGTGGCAGATAGGAGGATTATAGTGACTAGTGAAAAAATAAAAGAATTAATCAGTCAGATGACCTTAGAAGAAAAAGCAGCAATGTGCTCCGGTGCTGACTTCTGGCATACGGAAGCGGTAAAACGACTTGGAATACCTACAAGCATGGTATCCGATGGACCTCATGGACTTAGAAAGCAGTCCGACGAAGCTGATCATTTAGGACTCAATGATAGTATCAAAGCGGTTTGTTTTCCAGCAGGATGCGGTACAGCAGCAAGCTTTAACCGTGACTTAATTACAATGATGGGAGAAACACTCGGTAATGAATGTCAGGCAGAAAACTTAAGCGTTATTCTTGGACCTGCTGTTAATATAAAACGTTCCCCTCTCTGCGGACGAAACTTTGAATATTATTCTGAAGATCCCCTTGTGGCAACCGAAATTGCAGGTGCTTTAATCAAAGGAATCCAGAGTAAGAATGTCGGCACCAGCATCAAACATTTTCTTGCTAATAATCAGGAAACCAGAAGAATGTCCTCCTCCTCAGAAGTAGATGAGCGAACGCTTCGAGAAATTTATCTTGCTGCCTTCGAAGGCGCAATCACAAAGCAAAAACCTTGGACCGTAATGTGTTCTTACAATAAAATCAACGGAGTATATGCTGCTGAGAATAAGACCTATCTTACCGACGTATTGCGTGATGAATGGAACTTCGATGGTTATGTAATGAGTGACTGGGGTGCAGTAAACAGCCGTGTAGCTGACCTGAAAGCAGGTATGGATCTTGAGATGCCTTCTAGCTTCGGAATCAATGACGCTCTCATTGTAGAAGCTCTTAAGAAGGGTACTTTAGATGAGAATATAGTTGATCAGGCAATCGAACGCATCTTAAATATTGTATATCTCTTTGACGAAAATAGAGATTTAACTGCTGTTTTTGACCGTGATAAGGATCATGAAGTCGCTAGACAT
>JBASOB010000271.1:0-8709 GCA_049657865.1 Mobilitalea sp. | reverse complement strand
GGAGAAGGTCTGGGCATAGAAGCATTATCGGATATGCCGATTCTAGAACCGGTACTTAACTTTCGGATATTATTACCACCGGATTATGATGAGCATGTTATGCTCTCCAATCTTCGCGAGATGGAAGAGGAGGACCCACAATTACATATTGTATGGTCGGAACAGTTGAAAGAGATTCATCTGCAGTTGATGGGAGAAGTTCAAATAGAAGTTCTGAAAAGTATTATCCTGGAGCGCTTTGGGGTTAGTGTAGAATTTAGTTCCGGAAATATTGTATATAAAGAAACAATTAAGAATCAGGTAGAAGGGATAGGGCATTATGAACCCTTGCGCCATTATGCGGAAGTACATCTGCTGCTCGAACCGGGAGAAATAGGAAGCGGAATGCAGTTTGCAACCTCCTGCAGTGAGGATGTATTAGACCGCAATTGGCAGCGATTGATTTTGACTCATTTGGAAGAAAAGGAACATATCGGTGTACTGACCGGTTCGCAGATTACTGATATGAAAATTACATTAATAACTGGACGTGCACATCAAAAACATACAGAAGGCGGAGACTTCAGGCAGGCAACCTACCGAGCGGTGCGGCAGGGATTAAAGAATGCACAAAGCGTACTTTTAGAACCGTATTATAATTTTAAGATAGAACTGCCCTCAGACTCGATTGGAAGAGCAATGTCGGATATCAGCCGGATGTGCGGTAATTTCAGCCCACCCGAAAGTGATGGTGAGATATCCATATTGATTGGCAGCGCTCCAGTTGCAACAATGAGAGGGTATCAGTTAGAACTCACTTCTTACACAAGAGGAAAGGGGAGACTGTATTGTGAACTGAAGGGATATGAACCCTGTCATAATGCAGAGGAAATAATTCAAGAGATTGGTTATGATAGTGAACGTGATCTTGACAACCCTACAAGCTCTATCTTCTGTACACATGGGGCAGGCTTTTTGGTGGAATGGGATAAAGTGCCTAACTACATGCATTTGAGTAGTGAATTGCAGCTGAGGGACAGTGAAGAACAAAAAGAAATGAACCCACTAAGTAAGGATCAAAAGTCAGTAAAAACTAATAGCGCCTATGGAAACTCATGGCAAGAAGATAAAGAACTGGAGGCTATATTCCTTCGTACGTTTGGTCCAATCAAACAGAAGACAGGTGCTTCTTATGGAAACTTTGGATATGAGAAAAAGAAAACAATAGAAACTGACCGGAAACAACAGCAGATAGATAAGGTGAACAAGGAACCGGTAGATGAATACCTACTGATAGACGGATATAATATAATATTTTCAGGGGATGAGTTAAATGAATTGGCAAAGGTGAATCTAGAGGCTGCAAGAGGGAAACTGATGGACATTCTATGCAACTATCAGGGCTTTAAAAAATGTATTCTAATCTTAGTATTTGATGCTTACAGAGTGAAGGGAGGAATAGGCGAGGTACTTGATTACCATAATATTCATGTCGTATATACAAAAGAGGCGGAAACTGCAGATGAATATATCGAAAAAACAACGCATGAGATTGCACGGAAATATCATGTTACAGTTGCAACTTCGGATGCTATGGAACAATTAATTATTATGGGACAGGGAGCAGCGAGGTTTTCTGCGAAGGACCTGAAAGAAGAAGTGGAACGAAGTGTGGAGCAGATGAGGAAGTATTATCAGGACAGAGATTCCTCCGGACGTAACTTCCTCGGAGAACAATTAAAGGATAAGAGACTAGAATGAAGCGATATGTGCATTTGAAGAAAAAGTAAGACTATATTACCATTGTATTGATACTTCACAATGATAATATGAAAGTAGCTAATCATAACCAAGAGAATCATGTATCGAATTCGTAAGCTTAGGCATCGTTAGATGCCCTGTAAGGCGGCATCATATTGATATGGAATCTGAGTATATCGTCATGAATATAACAATGAAATAGCTAGATTCAACCTACTGCTAATATGCAATCATATTGACCCATAATTTTTTTAACATCAAATTCGGAATCATGTATTATATTAAATATTATATACATTTGGAGGATTTGAATATGGATACTATGACCTTGTTTATTGCCTATACGGTAGTGACTTTCTCTGTTTTTGTGATGTGCATCATTCTCTCGTTTTATTTAAAAAGTAAAAAATTAAGAAGATTTTCCTATGCTTTTCTAGCCTTAGTCATAGGTCCTTCTTTCATATCGTTTACCGGTCTGTTTAGAAATTCAATATTTCCTGTTATCGGACATACTACTGTTATAACGGGTTATCTCCTTCTTTTTAGTGGGATTCGTTCGTATTTTCAGGATAAGAATCTCTGGCCATGGAGTTTCTGGGGGTACTTATCTGTTGATTTAGTATGCTCGATTTTCCTGACTTATATTACTCCTAATTTCATGATCAGAAATATTCTTCTTAGTATGGTAATTACCATACTTCTAATTCAGCTGTACTTATATCTGCGTAAAAGATTTTCTATCATTACACCCGTCTGCAAGCATGTTCTAGTCACTGTTATTATTTCTACCATAAGTGTTTTCTGTATTAAGACCGTCCTTACCATAATCAGCGAAAGCTCGCCTCGGATTGAACTATTGAATGATCTGGTTGCTGGTTCTTCTTATTTTGGATTAATGGTTATTTCGATGATGTGGTTTGTCGCTATCATGACCTTTGAGAATTCAATTCATGTTGACGAAATTACGAAGAAAAAAGAACAAGTATCGTTAGCAATCAAAGGAAGTAATGATGGAATCTGGGACTGGAATATCTTGACGAATGAAACATACTATTCACCTAGATGGAAGGATCAGCTAGGATACGAAGATGATGAGATTGCAAATAAATATATTTCTTTTGAAAATCTTATCCATCCGGCAGACTATGAGAGAGTTAAGGATACATTTAATCGGTATTTTGATAAAAAACTTGAAGTATTTGATGTTGAATTTCGTATGCATCATAAAGATGGAAGCTACAGATGGATTGAAGCAAGAGGCGAAGCTCTTTGGGATGAGAATGGCAGAGCTTATAGAATGGCTGGATCCAATACGGATATTACGAATAGAAAAGAAAGCGAGCAGGCATTAAAAATCAGCGAAGAGAAATTTCGTTTGATCGCGGAAAATATATTGGATGTCATAATTGTGTATAATGTCACCTTACATAAAACAATCTATGTCACGCCGTCTATTACACAGCTTACAGGCTATACTCCGGAGGAATACATGCAATTGGAGGAGGAGGATAAAATGACTCCAGAATCTATTCAAAAAGTAAGGGAGATTGTAGATTCTTCGCTAGGACGCTTTATACAAAATGCAGATATCCATCAGACATTTTATTATGAAGTCCAGCATATCTGTAAAGATGGAAGACTGATCTGGGCCGAGTACTCTGTGAATTATGCATATAATGATAAGAATGAAATAGTAGCTCATCAGGTGACCAGAAATATCGAAGAAAGAAAGAAAGCAGAGGAGAAGATATTATACCTAAGTTACCATGATGTACTTACGGGACTCTACAACAGACGATATTTTGATGAAGCAATCAAACGATTAGACAAAGAGGATCAATTACCGGTTTCTGTCATCATGGGGGACTTGAATCTGCTGAAACTTATTAACGATGCTTTTGGACATGAAAAAGGAGATGAACTTTTAATAAAAGCTGCCGAAACAATGAAAGCATGTTGCCGCAGTGAAGATATTATCATAAGATTGGGCGGGGACGAATTTATCGTTCTTCTTCCTAAAACACCGTTTGCAGATGCGAAAAACATCATACGAAATATCCAAAATGAATGTAAAAAACACAAGATTAATTCGGTAGATGTTAGCATATCCTTAGGTGCTAGTGTAAGAACCTCTTTGAACCAGACTATTTTTGATGTTATGAAAGAAGCAGAAAATGAAATGTATAAAACGAAAGCGCAAAGAAGTGATAGAACTAGGAGCAATATCATGAATATCATTGCGGATACATTTTTTGAAAAATATCCTGAGGAAGAGCAGCATGCACTGAGAGTAAGCAAATTATGCGGAAAAACAGCAACTGCTCTCGAAATGGAAGAAGATTTCATCATTAAGGCTGAATTAGTGGGAAAGATTCATGATATCGGAAAAGTATCCATAGATGTTCGGATACTTGATAAGAAAGGTCCGCTCGACAATGAAGAATGGGAAAAAGTAAAACAACACTCTGAAATTGGATTTAAGATTGTTGGCTCGGCGAAGGATATAGCGGACGTCGGACAGGCGATTCTTATGCATCATGAACGAATAGACGGGTTGGGTTATCCGAGAGGAATAAAGGCAGATAAAATATCTAGGCTTGCCAAAATACTTGCGATAGCGGAAAGCTATGATGCAATGACGACAGCACATCCGTACCGGAACCCTTTAACCAAGGAAGAAGCAATATTAGAAATTAAGAAAAATGAAGGTAGTCAGTTTGACCGCCCAACCGCAGAAACATTTATTGAAAAGGTTCTTTGGGAAAGAATGTGATAAAATAATCTGATTTAGTAAAATATATTGATAAAATTATTGTAATTCTAAGTAAAACGTGTAAAATAGAGATAAGAGCCAGAAATATTTGCACGAGGAGGAATTGCAATGATTGGGATTAAAGATGTGGCCAAAGAAGCCGGAGTATCCGTATCAACAGTATCGAATGTACTGAATGGTAAATCGAATGTCGGAGCTGCGACGAAAGAAAGAATTGTTAAGATCTGCAATCAATTGTCCTATTATCCGAATACGGCAGGGAGAGCCCTTAAATCCGGTAAAACGAATACGATCATGTTTAACTTCAGCGATTTTGACAGAAGTTTTTACTTGAATATCATCAACGGAATCAGTGATTATGTGAATGACAATGATTTTGATTTGATTATATGCACGAATAAATCAGTTGAAAAGTACATGCGGAGTAATCTGAGCAGTGGCTGTATTATATTAGACAAGAAGATGAAAACTGAAGTTCTTACAAGGGTTGCAAACGAGCAGTATCCAATTGTAGTCCTGGATAGAATCATAGATCATCCCTATATCAAGAGCGTTGTCGTGAATAATTATGATGCGATGAAGGAAATGGTTCAGGGACTTGTGGATCGCGGTTACCGGAGGTTTGGGTTTGTCGGAGGTCCAGAATATACAGCAGATAATAAAGAACGTTATGAAGCTTTTGAAGATGTATTAGAAGAAAACAATATCCCTTTCCAGCAGAAGTGTTATTTTGCAGGCGACTACAAAGAGAAGAGCGGATATACCGCAGCTAAGATCATGATGCTCAGCCGGGAACTTCCTGAAGTACTGGTATGTGCGAATGACAATATGGCGATTGGTGCTATGAAGGCATTTAAAGAGAATGGGCTGTCGATTCCGAAAGATATCGCTATCACGGGCTTTGATGACTGTGATCTGGCAGAAGCGATGGGACTTGCTACTGTATCCATACCGAATTATGAACGCGGCTATATTGCAGCCCGCTATTTAATAGAGAATATCAGAGGGGAATTGAATGTGGAATCCTTTAAGATAACGGCAAAAGTAAAGTGGAGAAATAGCGTATCAACGATGAAATAGTAAAATAAATAGTAAAATGAAGTAAAATAAAAACAATATATGCGCTAAATTGATTAAGATATCACTTGCGTATGTATTGTTTTTTTGATTATATATGCAATGTGCACAAAAATAATTAATTAAAATCAAAGATATTGACATAAATGATAAATAAAACTATTATATAGGTGTAACGATTTATTAAATATTTGAAATAAAAGGAGAGAGATTTATGAAAATCAAAAAATCAGTTAGTGTTTTACTGGCAATGACTTTAATCGTGAGTATGTTGCTTTCAGGATGTGGTCAATCGTCAAGTAAAGAAAAAACAAGTGAAGCAGAAACAAGTACCGAAACTACAGGGGAAGCAGCAACTGAAGCTGCGGTAGATACGGATACTGTAAAAGCAGCAGACAAAATTATCATATTTCAATCAAAAGTAGAAATCGCAGATCAATTAGAGGCACTTGGTAAAATATATACTGAAGAAACAGGTGTGGAAGTTGAGATTTGGGGAACTACAGGAGATGATTATTTACAGCAGTTAAAAATTAAATTGAGTAATAATCAAGGACCAACTGTATTTTCACTTGCGCCAGGAAGTGAATCAGAAGATTTAAAAGCATATCTGGCTGATTTAAGTGATTTATCCTTTGTTGGTGATATTGCAGAGAATATGGCAGATGTCAAAGATGATAAAGTAGTAGGTATTCCATATACGGTAGAAGGTTTCGGCGTGGTTTACAATAAAGATTTAATTGATGTTTCAAAAGTTACAGCAACAGATAGTTTTATCTCTATGCTAGAGGAACAAAAAGCAGCAGGAATCAATGGATTTAGCTTGTCTCAGGAAAGTTATTTCCTGATTGGACATATTCTTAACACACCATTTGCATTGCAGGCAGATGCTGAAACATTTACGAAACAGTTAATCAGTGGCGAAGTTACAATGCAGGATACACCTGAGTTTCAGGAATTCGGGAAATTAATGGAAGCAGTAAGAACAAATACGAGCAATCCGCTAGAAGTTACCTATGATCAGGAAACAGGTGATTTCGCAACAGGAAAGTCGGCTTCTATTCATCAGGGAAACTGGTGCTATGGGATGTTTGCAGACTATGATATGAGCTTTGACATTGGCATGATGCCATTACCAATCAGTGGCAATGATAAATTAGCAGTCAGTGTTCCAGCTGCATGGTATGTCAATTCACAGGCTTCGGCAGAAGAGATACAAGCAGGTAAGGACTTCATCAATTGGCTCTACACAAGTGAAATCGGACAAAAATATCTTACAGAGGAATTCGGATTTATTCCGGTACTTACGACAATGACCAGTGATTCAATTGATCCGCTTTCTCAGTCTGTTGCAGAATATGTGGCAGCAGGTAAAACGATAGGTTGGCCTATGAATTCCTACTGGCCTGCAGGTATTGTAGATGTATACTTAGTACCAGTAGCAGAAGAATTTTTCACCACTGATATGACAGGAGAGGAATTCCTCACTGCATTATCAGAAGCTTTTGTAACTGCAGGTAAGTAAACAGTTTTTCTATAAAATAAATGAACATATAAAATCAAAATATTGAATAGCAGAAATCTAATATACTTGCCAATTAAGTGAATTAGATTTCTGCTATTAAAAAGAGAAAATAGGAAAATTATTTATAAATCCGAAGTATCAATGGAGGAAGAGCAATGAAAAAGAGAAGCGATAAAGCATGGTATGCACTTTTTGTGCTGCCGCTGGTATTTATATTTACCACTGTAGTGATCATTCCCTTTCTGATAGGAATCGGCTACTCATTTTTTTCCTGGGATGGAATGGCTTTGAATCCAAAAATATTTGTTGGATTTGATAATTATATACAGATATTCACGGATACGAGATTTCTTGATTCAGCAAAACATACTGTTGTATTTACCGTATTTGCAATTCTATTAATCAATGCACTTGGACTGGCTTTTGCACTGATTGTTACAGGCAAATTGAAGACAAGAAATATAGCAAGAACAATGTTGTTTATGCCTTATCTTATCGGAGGACTAATTCTGGGATACATATGGAAATTTATATTCACAGATGCATTTGCTACGATTGGAGAAACGACAGGACTGAATAACCTGTTTTTTAACTGGCTTTTAAATCCGAACTTTGCGCTTGCTGCTCTTATTATTGTTGCAACCTGGCAGATGGCAGGGTATATCATGATTATTTATATTACAGGGATTCAGGGAATTCCTGATGACGTAATCGAAGCAGCCGAAATGGACGGGGCTGGATTCTGGCGCATGCTATTTAAAATTAAGTTTCCACTCATTATGCCTGCATTTACTATCTGTATCTTTATGACACTGTCAAACTGCTTAAAGATATTTGACGTCAACTTATCCTTAACTGGCGGTGGACCGAGTAATGCGACGGAAATGCTAGCAATGAATATATACAATGAGATTTTTTCTCTCAATAATTATGGTTATGGTCAAGCAAAAGCAATTATATTTTTTCTGATTGTCGCCATTGTTACTTTGATTCAGGTTTCTATCACTAAGAAGAAAGAGGTGACGATGCAATGAGAAAAGTACTTAAAATAGTTGGTGAAATATTATTTATGGCACTATGCGTGGTCTATTTGTTTCCGGTATTTATTATATTCGTCAATTCCTTTAAGGATCGTTCTGAACTATATGAAAATATATTAGCACTTCCGAATAAATTGAATTTTGAATATTATATTGAAGCTATGCGAAAAATGGAATTTTTACGTGCTTTTAGTAATTCTTTCATTGTTACCTCGGTTTCGATTGCTATAATTATTGTATTATCCTCCATGACTGC
This sequence comes from Mobilitalea sp., assembly GCA_049657865.1. Lineage (GTDB taxonomy): Bacteria > Bacillota > Clostridia > Lachnospirales > Lachnospiraceae > Mobilitalea. Next base: position 298 of record JBASOB010000271.1, on the reverse strand, counting down.
TTGGATGTTAGTCAGATCAGATAATAGAATAAGTAGGATTTTGTTTATGGTTTTCGTGGCTACGATGTTAATTCCTTTTCAGACTTTAATGATGCCTCTGATGCAAGTTATGGGATGGGCAGGCAAAAATCTGCACCTACAGATGCTTGATACTGTAGGAGGACTGATTTATATGAATGTTGGTTTTGGTACAAGTATGGCAGTGTTCCTATATCATGGGTTTGTCAAATCAATACCGATTTCCCTTGAGGAAGCAGCTACCATTGACGGCTGTACAAAATTCGGAGTGTTCTGGAAG
>JBASOB010000270.1:0-8383 GCA_049657865.1 Mobilitalea sp. | reverse complement strand
GTATTGAACAATGATATGCCACTTGATCTATATTATAGCCTTCAATAGCTATATCATATTCTGCTGTATTATCAACATCCTTTTCAATTTTAAAAAGTATTTTCCTAATTAAATCCATATCACGTTTCATATAGTTTACCTCTTAAATTATTAATTTAAATTAATCATCGGCACTCCTGAGCCAACAAATGTAAAATTGCCACTTAAATAGTCAATATAATTAATAATAATTTGTCCTAATTCTGTATCATACATATCTGCATGTAAAAAATCATTACCTATTACTTTACCAACGCCGCCCCAATCTTTTATATAACCAGACTGAGATTCATGTGCCTCAACACTCACTTGAACACCATTAATGTTAATAGTTCCTTTCCACATGTTTTATCTCCTTTTCAAACAATATGCAAACATTTGTTCCTTTATCATAATAACATATTCCCGTTGTCAGGTCAATATATACTTAATTAATTAAGCACTAAAATAAGGACACCACCTTTTACAGTAATGTCCTTATGTTAATGTTTAGACTTCATAACTTTTCTAATAAATTTACTCCATTTTCAGATCTTTTTTACTCAATATTTACACCATTCTTATAATAAATTATAATATTATGTAATGAAATATAACAAGTTATCAACTTCAAGAAATCATCGAAACCGTTGAAAGTACTAAGAAACCCTACTAAAATAAGGTGCTTCCTGTATTATAATATTTTTAACTAAAATTATTTCATTACAATATTAACGATTTTACCTGGTACATAGATTTCTTTCACAATGCTTCCTGTCATCTTATCTGCGACAGCTTCTTTAGCAACAGCAAAGATATGCTCCTTTGCAGCATCAGCAGCTACCGTAATTGTAGTTTTCATCTTGCCATTCACCTGAACAGCAATTTCGATTTCATTGTCCTTCATCTTCTCTTCATCATAAGTTGGCCATGAATTTTCAAATACAGAGTTTTTATGGCCTAACTCAGCCCACAATTCTTCGCTTACATGTGGAATGAAGGGAGCTAATAAAAGGATTGCTGTCTCGATTGTTTCCTTATCGATACCGCTGGATTTCGCAATACTAATCATTTTATTATTGTATTCCATGAAGCCGCTGACTACCGTGTTCAGGCTAAAGCTTTCGAGACGCGTCGTAATATCATAAACCAAATGGTGACGTAATTTCACTAATTCTTCAGTAGGTGCTACAAATTTATCCTTATTTTCCATAACGAGTGTATAAAAGCGGTTGATGAAACGATATACTCCATCAATTCCTCTGTCATCCCATTCGGAATCTAGTTCAGGAGGACCTACAAAAAGTTCGTACATTCTTAAAGAATCACATCCATAATCATGAACTAAGGCATCCGGAGATACCACATTTCCTTTTGACTTGCTCATCTTAGCGCCGTCTTTACCAATCATACCTTGATTAAACAGTTTTGTGAAAGGCTCATCAAAGTCCACTACTCCAATATCATGCAGGAACTTGGTATAGAATCTGGAATATAGCAAATGAAGTACCGCATGTTCCACTCCGCCGACATACATATCTACCGGAAGATCTTGCTGCGCTTTCTCTTTGGATACTAATTCCTTATCATTCTTATTGTCTACATAACGCAAGAAATACCAGGAAGAACCTGCCCACTGAGGCATGGTGTTGGTTTCTCTCTTAGCAGGTGCTCCGCACTGAGGACAGGTCGTGTTAACCCATTCCGTAATGTCTGCGAGAGGAGATTCTCCGGTACCTGTCGGTTGATATTTCTCAACTTCTGGAAGCAGTAAGGGAAGTTCTTCTTCCGGCACAGGAACACATCCGCAGTGTTCACAGTGAACAATCGGAATAGGCTCGCCCCAGTAACGCTGTCTGGAGAATACCCAGTCACGAAGCTTGTAATTAACCGTCTTCTTGCCGATGCCCATCTCATCTAACATTTCTGGTACATCCTGCTTTGCTTTAATTGAATCCATTCCATTCCAGTCACCTGAATTAATCATTACTCCAGCTGCAGTATAAGCCTGTGTTAAGTTTGGATTCTCTTTTCCATCCGGTGAAATAACCTGAATAATCGGAATTCCAAATTTGGTTGCGAAATCAAAATCTCTATCATCATGCGCTGGTACGCACATGATTGCGCCAGTACCATAATCCGCTAATACATAATCCGATAACCAGATTGGAACCAACTCTTTATTCAGGGGATTGACTGCATAACTTCCTGTGAATACGCCAGTTTTCTCTTTATCCTGAAGGCGGTCTACGGAAGATTTCATGGAGGTTTTATAGATATAGTCTTCTACCTCTTTTTTTGTATCTTCTGTTGCAAGTTCTTTCGCCATCGCATGTTCCGGTGCCAATACCATGAAGGTTGCACCATATAAGGTATCCGGTCTGGTTGTATAAACGCTGATTGCCTTCTCTGTTTTATCTATAGCAAAGTCAACTTCTGCGCCGTAGCTTCTTCCGATCCAGTCTCCCTGCATCTTCTTAACTTTTTCCGGCCAGTCAAGTTTATCCAAATCATCTAACAGACGATCTGCATATGCTGTAATCTTTAGCATCCATTGTTTTAGATTCTTCTTAGTTACAGGAGACCCACAACGTTCGCACCCGCCGTTCACGACTTCTTCATTGGCAAGACCAGTTTTACAGGAAGGACACCAGTTAATCGGCATCTGCTTCTCGTATGCAAGACCTGCTTTAAACATCTTTACGAAAATCCACTGGGTCCATTTGTAGAAATCAGGATCCGTAGTGTTGACTTCTCTGTCCCAATCATATATAGCTGCGATCTCATGAATCTGTTTCTTTATGTTGGCTACATTCTCAGCGGTAGAAATGCTTGGATGTACCCCCATTTTAATTGCATAGTTCTCAGCAGGAAGACCAAAAGCATCCCATCCCATTGGATGAATGATATAGTAGCCTTTTAATATCTTATATCTGCTCCATACATCACTGATTACATAACCTCTCCAATGTCCTACATGAAGTCCACTGCCGGACGGATAAGGGAACATATCCAAACAATAATACTTTGGTTTTGTGCCATCATTTACATTAACCGGATGAGCCTCCCAGTTCTTACGCCATTTCTTCTCAATTTCCTTATGATTATAAGGTGTCGCCATAATTTACTCCTCCTATTTAAAAATATTAAATTCAAGTATTAATTAAGAAACTTCAAACTGCTTACTTCACTATCTAAATATTTGCATTATTTACCTAGTATGTGCAGCGCTTTCATGTTACTTGTTTTACTTTCCTATTACTTGCTTTACTTTCATAGTACTTGCTTTACTTTCATAGTACTTATTTTACTTTCACATTTTCATACACTACAAACAGATTTTTATGGTTTCAAATATTAAATCATGTTTTAATAAAATCTATTTAATAAAAATATGTTAAAGTATTAAAAAAACCTCCCGCCTCATAAAGAGACGAAAGGTTATACTTCCGTGGTACCACTCTAATTCACATATATATCATACCACAATCCTATGACCTCAAGATGAGTCACGAATTTGAATTACTATGGCTTGTTTACATGCGCACTTTAATTCTTCTATAACGGGAATTCCCGCCCAGGTCTACTGTTCTTCAACGTGGGAGCTCAAAGGCGAGTTGGGAGTCTGTTGCTACTGTCTCACACCTTATGACAGCTCTCTGAAAGCACATATTCTCTTACTACTCCTCATCCATGCTTTTTTCATGATGATGAATACTAATATAATCATCCCTTGGATTTTTGTCAAGGTATTTTGATTATTTCACTCGATATATATGATTTTGATATATAATTTTAATTATTTCACTCGATTTATTATACTTCTTTCTCTCTATAGACGTTTGAAACAATAGATTTCGTCTTCCATCTGCCGGAAGCCACACGGTATAATCCAATTAATGATGTAAAGGACCAAGTCATTGCGGTTGCCCACCAGATGCCAGTAAACCCGATATAATGTGACAAGACATTTGCAAAGAATACTCTGCATACTACTTCACACAATCCCATAATCATCGGAATATGGATATCACCGGTACCACTTAAGAAGTTACGGGTTATAAAGATAGTTCCTACGGGGACATAGAAGAAACTGGTAATGCGAATCGCCTGAATTCCTGTCGTGACCACAGCAATATCTTCTTTTCTGGTAAAAAGTTTCATGATGTATTCACCACCGAAATAAAGGACTGGAAGCATGAGCAAGCTAAAAGCTATGATAATGATAAGTGCAGATTTAAGTCCGGCTTTCGCCCGGTCTGTTCTTCCTGCTCCTACATTCTGTCCTGCAAAGGCAGCTAATGCAGCACCCACTGACATACCCGGTTGTAGTACCAGCTGTTCAATACGACTGACTACCGTATTCGCTGCAATTACTACTTCTGCATAGCTGTTAATTACCACTTGTAATAAAATCAAAGAAACCGCAACAAAGGAGTTCTGTATTGCGACCGGAATTCCAAGTTTGATACATTTACGAAATATTTCTTTGTCTATTTTATATTCTTTGATTGGAATTCGAAGCAGCTTCACTTTAATTAGAGCATAGATAATACATCCACCAGCAGCTACAAACTGCGAAATAATCGTGGCAATTGCCACACCTGGAACATCCCAGTGGAATACTACGACAAAAAGCAAATCTAGCCCTACATTTAGCAGGCTTGCTACAATCAAAAAGATAAGTGGTGTAACCGAATCTCCCAAAGCCCGAAGTACTGCTGCCATTCCATTATAGCAGGAAGTTCCAAGAATCCCAACGAACATAATCTTCATATAAATTTCAGATTGATTAATTATTGCTGCAGGAGTATTGAGCTGCTCCAGCAAAAACCGACTGGAGAAAAATCCAATCACTCCCATAATAGATGCCGTTCCACATATGATAAAAGTTGCCGTCGTAAAACTCCTCTTAACACGTTCATAATCTCTAGCTCCGAAATACTGAGCAATAACAATGGAAATACCTGCAGCCAAGCCAAAAGTAAGACTATTAATTAGGAAAACAAGCGAGCCGGTAGCACCAACCGCAGCCAATGCATCACTTCCGACAAATTTTCCAACCACAATGGAATCAACCATATTGTAGAATTGCTGAAACAAATTACCGATTAACATCGGAAGCGAGAACTTTAATATTAATTTAGTGGGTGAACCACTTGTCATGTCTTTTGTCACTGATTTTCCCAATTTACCACCTCTGTTTTTCCGAATAAATACACTGTTTATCTGCTTATTCTATCATCATGTATATAAGATATCCAAATTGTATTTTATTAAAGTCCTTTCATAAAGTATACTCCAACGAAAGCAAATGTAAATGTCTTATATTAGCAACTATTAAAAACACCGAGAATCACCTTGCGGATTCGAGTTTTCAGTGCCAAAATGGATGGGTTTTATCATAACTGGTTATTTCCAAATGAATACTTTCCTATTAATATATTTTTAATTTGCAGGGGTATCTACTTGAAATCCAACAAAAATAGTTATATAGTAAATATGACAAAAATGTTTTTACGAGGTGTATTTATGGAAAATATGAACGAAATGATAACTGGTCCCATCAGGCCCTTTGATGATACTATGATGGATCATTGGTCAATGTATGAAAATATGCCTTATGTATGGGACGATGATTTAACTGCTGACAGTACCCTCACTCTGGTGAGCGGTAACATCATAAAATCATACCGCTGCAAGATAATCGATACCTACAAATTGAGGTATAATTAAACTACATAGATTTGACATGCTCCAATGAATGATATAGCACGAGGTGAAACCATTGAAAGTAATTAACTTAACCTATCTGTCTACGAATTATTATCTGCTCCAATTAAATGATGGTTGGCTTATGATTGATTCCGGATTACCAGATACATTTTCACAATTATTGCAATTATTGAACCAAAAAGGTATCTCGGTCAATGAGATTAATCATTTAATCGTTACTCATTATCATCCTGATCATGCAGGTCTTGCTCAGAATTTAAAAGACTTTGGAACTAATCTGATTGTACATGAATGTCAGCTTCCCTTTATTAAAGAGTTGAATCAATCTTTCAAGAAAAATCCAAAAGCCTATTTTAAAGATATTATGCCAAGTAATACTACCATAGTGACCGGCAAAGATAGTCGTAGTTTTCTAAAATCCATCGGAATTGACGGGGAAATTGTCACTACACCCGGACATACTGATGATAGCGTGACTTTAATCTTAGATGATACCTGTGCTTTTATCGGAGATCTTCCTCCCTACTCGGATACGGATGATTATGATGATTATGAAATCGAAGACAGCTGGGACATGATAAAGAAATGTCATGTAAAGACAATCTATCCTGGTCATGGAGATTCTTACAAATTATATTAGGGTAAAGGAAAATCATCTTCCTAGTGTGAAGATTTCTTATTCACGCAGAAAATCTGGAATCTCGGACAGTTGTACTCACTTCTTACTCTTTCAGGTATTTGAAATACTGCAAGCAGCATTATGAAGGTTTAATAAAAATAGAGATATCTTCTCCAGTATTATAAACTGGTGAAGATATCTCTTTATTTTATATTTTTACTAACCTATATTTTCATTATTTCAATTCTTCCATAATTTCTCTAGTCCATTTCACTGCATACAGATAATCATTAAATATATCTTTTTCATCAATACCGATATCTTTGGATATTTTTTCTGTTTCTTCCCAATCCCCGGTCTCGTAAACCGTAATGATTTTATAAATTGGGTAAAGCTCACCTTTTCTATAAAGTAATGCATCTGTAATTGGTGTTGAAAGAGCAATATCTTTTAATGCATCTACCATTTTTTGATTTAACATGACATCAATCACTGAAAACAATCCCATTATAGATGCTGAAAATTTAAGTTTTTCATACTTGCTGTGAATTGATATCAGTTCAGCGAATTTTGTTCTGATCAAGGATATTCTCATCAGTTCATCCGGTTTTGAGGTATTCATTTCTCTCAGCATCAATATGCTGATCCAACGTTCAATTTCATTTAAACCCATATACGCCAATGCACTTTTTATAGAATAAATCAACTCAGTACCAGATCTCAAACTGCTGAGTTTAATTAGTCTGTAGGATAGATTCGCATCTTTTTCAATTATTTCTGCTAATTTTTGGTAGGATGGTTCTTCTTTCTTTAATTCATTCAACAATCTCAAATATTGAGCTTTGGTCGATTTATGACTTTTCGATTCGTTTACCAACAATGGTTTGCTAAAATAATATCCCTGGAACAGATGAAAGCCCATTCTTTTAGCTTGTTGAAATTCGCCCTCTGTTTCTACCTTTTCAGCTAAAAGAATTTTCTTCTGTAATAACGCTTCTTTTATGTTAACTGAAATTGTATCTAGTGGTGTAGCGATAAGATCGAACTTTATAATATCTGCATACGGTGACAACGGATAACTTTTCAGATCTTCGACAAAATCATCTAACGCTATTTTATATCCCTTATTTTTCAAGAAATCTAGTCTTTCGATCAATCTTTCATTTACATGAATCGTTTCTAAAACTTCTATCACAAGCTGTTTAGGATCAATCAGCTCCAATGCAATAGAATTTATTAATTCATCATCGAAATTTACAAAAGCATACTTATCATCTACAATTTGATAAATCCCAGATTCAAACAGGCCTCCTAACACGGAAGCTGAAGCCCGTGTTGAGGAAAGCCCGTCAAATCCTTCTGATTGATTACCTTTTCGATATAATAGTTCATACCCGTAAACCTTTAGTGAACGATTATATATTGCTTGCCTGGCTATGTACATTATGCTACCTCTAGAATTTTTTATTTTTGTTATAAATTCGGATTTTCTAGATAGATGTTATTTTTTATGTTAGTTATATGCTATTTTCACGTAACTTTTCGCTCCACTTTCTATTTACATTATATCTGTTTTTATGTCTGCTTTTTATATCTACTTTAATATCTGTTTTTATATCTGTTTTTATGTCTTACTTTATGTCTTACTTTATGTCTTACTTTATGTCTGCATCTTTTTCTGTTTTTATGTCTATTTATCTGCTTATGGATCTATCTGCCTAAAAACTTAAATGCTTCCTTACCAGGGTATCTTGCCGATTCACCTAACTCCTGTTCAATTCTGAGGAGCTGGTTATATTTTGCTACACGGTCAGTTCTAGAAGGTGCTCCTGTTTTAATTTGCCCTGCATTTGTCGCTACTGCAATATCAGCTAATGTAACATCTTCCGTCTCACCGGAACGATGGGATACAATTGCTGTCCAACGGTTATTCTTAGCCATCTCGATTGCCTCAAGAGTTTCTGTAAGAGTACCGATCTGATTAAACTTAATCAAAACCGAATTCGATAC
>JBASOB010000269.1:0-4815 GCA_049657865.1 Mobilitalea sp. | reverse complement strand
CTATTATTATATCGTGATATAAAAGCGGAGGAAGATGAAGGATGGAAAAAGAGATATTGTTCGAAGGCAAGCATATGCATAAGTCTTTCGGCCCGACTACAGCTTTAAAAAGCGTTGATATCGTTGTAAGAAGAGGTGAAATACGTGGATTAATCGGAGAAAACGGATCTGGTAAATCCACGATTATGTCCATTGCTTCCGGGATGCAAGCTGCAACTAGCGGCGAGATGTTCTACAAGGGAAACCCTTGGAAACCGCACAATATGGTAGCAGCGCAAAAATCCGGTATTTCTATGATTTTACAGGAAGCAAACACAATACCTCATGTTAGCGTGGCACAGAATATTTTCGCAGGACGAGAAAATGAATTTTCAATCTGCGGAGTAATTAATATGAGAAAGATGTTCAAAGCAGCAGACGAGCTATTAAAAAAGTTTGATATTAATCACATTCATGGAAAAGATCTTATTGATTTTTACAATTTTGAAGATCGAAAATTAGTTGAAATTGTTCGATGCGTTGACAGTAATACAGAAATTTTAATTGTGGATGAGACTACAACTGCTCTTTCTATGGAAGGGCGTCAGATATTATATAAACTTATGCATAAAATGGCAGAAGAGAACAAAGGTGTTGTATTTATTTCCCATGACATGGATGAAATACTGGAGCAATGCAATATTCTGACTGTATTACGAGATGGAGATATCATTGGTCATTTGACGAAGGATGAGATGAACTTATTACAATCTGTCAAGAATATTCGGTATATGATGGTTGGTCGTGAGATCGGAGAAAAATATTACAGGGAAGACTATGATTCATCACATGAGAAGGAAGTGGCATTGGAACTAAACGAAATTTCGTTTGGACCGATCAAGAACTTTAGTTTAGATCTTCATAAGGGTGAAATAGTAGGCATTGGTGGACTCTCTGGTTGCGGAATGCATGAAATTGGACGAGCTGCTTACGGTGTTGAAAAACTTGAGTCAGGAACTATCCGTCGAAATGGAAAAGATATTAAGACCTGCCTGGAAGCAATTGAAAGCGGCATTGGGTATATTTCGAAAAACCGTGATTCGGAAGCGCTAATTATGAATGCCTCCATTCAAGAAAACATCTGCCTGCCATCACTAAATACATTGGAAAGCAAGACCTTCATTAAGCCCTCTAAGGAGAAAAAACTGGCTGACCATGAAATTGATGCCTTTCGTATTAAATGCAACAATGGCAAACAATGGGTCAACACGTTATCCGGCGGTAATAAACAGAAGGTATCATTTGCCAAATGGACAGCAAAGGGGTCTGATGTCGTTATTATGGATTGTCCGACGCGTGGAGTTGATATTGGCGTGAAACAGGCAATGTACGCATTGATTGAGCAGATGAAGAAAGAGGGAAAAGCCATTCTTATGATTTCTGAAGAGCTTTCTGAACTTATCGGTATGGCAGATAAGCTAATCATCATGAAGGACTATGAAGTAAAAAAGGAATTTATGCGTTCTCCTGAATTGAAACAAACTGACATTATTGAATTTATGATTTAGGAGGATAAGAAAATGAAGGAAAACAAAAAGCAAAGTATGATGAAAGCTTTTATAAAAATGCATGTGACAGATCTTGCTGCTTATGGGGGATTAATAGTCTGTATTATCATTTTTTCAATAATTCCTCCTCTTTTCGGAGAAAGCATATGGACACTTTCTAAACTTTCTACTCTGATTTCTAATGTAATTGTAATAGGATTAATGTCAGTAGGAGCAGTATTTGTATATGCACTGGGTAACATGGATATCAGTATCGGCAAGCAAGTAGGGATTTATGCAACCCTGATGGTTTATATGGGTAATAAAACAGGATCGATTATTGGCGGTATTCTCTTATCCCTGGTAATCAGCATAGTGATTGGTATTATTAATGGTGCAACCGGTGAACTTTTAAATATCCACCCAATTATCGCCTCACTGGTACTAATGATGACACTAGGAGGAGTTAGCTCTATCGCTTATAATAACCTGGGTTCAAGAAATATTTCATTGACTAATGTTGATTATTCTATGTTTAAGAATCCGTGGATCATGGCAACCGTACTTGTAGTTGAAATTATAATAATAAGTTACTTGTTCAATTTTACAAAGTATGGTAAATATGCAAAAGCAATTGGTGCTAATCCGATTACTGCCAAACAAAGTGGGATTAATCTACTGAAATATAAAGTAATCTGTTATATCTTTATGGGAATCTGCGTGGTAATCGCAGCTGTTTTTCAAATGGGATATACCGGTTCGGCATCTGATTCAACGGGCACAGGATTTGAAATGAATGTACTGGTTGCATTAATACTTGGTGGGATGCCATTATCAGGAGGTATGAGATCAAAAGTTTCTTACGCGGTGGTAGGGGCATTGACTTATTCCTTATTGGATGTAGGACTTCCACTGATAGGAGTAGCACCTAATCAGATTTTTATAGTAAAAGCGGCCATTTTTATGGTGGTAGTATTGTTTACCTGTCGTAAACCAAAGGGAATATTGCCCAGATAGGAGGAAAGTGATTATGAACAGCCAAATAAAAATAACGAAAAGACTAATTGGAAGTCTTGCACTTCCTCTAGCAATGTACCTTGTTATGATGGTAGCCTGTTATTCCAATGGAAAAATGTATTATGGAACCTTAGCCATGTGGCGAACTTTAATAATAGATATTGCAATTTCTGTTACCTGTGCACTTGGAATCGGGCTTCAGTTTAAGAGTGGTAGATTTGATTTTTCGGGTGGTGGGATAATGTTAGTAGCAGCAATTGTTGCAGGAAATATTGCAAAAAGTAATGGGAATAATCAAATGTTATTCTTTGCTTTATGCATGATAATCTGTGTGGTTTTGAGTATTCTAGTAGCACTTGTATATGTCTATGGTCGCTTACCGATAGCCATTGCAACGATTGCCATGGCCTTATTATATGAGTCAGTTACTTGCCTGATTTATAAAGGCACCGGTATTAATCTTGTGGCGAATATGCAGCTGAAAATATTCTCGTCCTATCCCTATGTACTAATTCCATTTGGAGGGGCAATTGCTGTTTATGTAATTTACAGCTACTTGACGGTAACCGGAAAGCAAGCATCGCTTCTATCCCATAATCAACAAGCAGCAGTAAATATCGGTATTAATGAGAATAAAAATGTAATTATATCCTATATTTTCAGTGGATTGATTTTTGGATTTGCAACAGTAATTTTTGCTTCCATCGGATTACATAAAGCATCTTATACTTCGTTATCAACAGTCGGGGCTTTATTTGGAAATATTCTGCCAGTGTTTATCGGTTTAATGGTTGGCGTATTCTGCGGTGATGCAATTGGAACCATCATCGGATCTGTAACTTTATGCATCATGTCATATGGACTGATGGTAGTGTTTGATGCAGAGATGGGATCAGCAATTGCAACAATCTGTACGGGTATCTTTATACTTGTCATCAATGTGGTGTCTGCACAAGGGGCAAACTGGTTGAGAGCTTTGAAAAAGTTATTCTCTAAGAAAAAAGTAATGATATAAAGAAGGGAAGGTATCAAAATGATAAATTTAAAGGCAAAACCGTTTAACCTTACAGAAGAACAGATTGTATGGGTGGAGAAAACCTTAGGAGAGCTTACAACGGAGGAGAAAGTTGAGCAGTTATTCTGCCCCTTACTTTTTACGAATCAATCGGAGATACTTAAAAATATAATAACTGTACACAAATTTGGTGCTGTTATGTTCCGTAGTGGGAATGCAGCTGAAATTCAAACAGCAATTAATGCATTGCAGGAAACATCAAAAATCCCGCTTTTAATTGCGGCCAATTTAGAGGATGGCGGAAATGGCATCGCGGATGAAGGCACTTATATGGGTAGACAGATGTTAATTGCAGCAACGGATGATAATCAGAAGGCATATCAACTGGGCAAGATCTGCGGACGAGAAGGAAAGGCGGTTGGAGTAAACTGGGCATTTGCTCCTGTGGTTGATATAGATAGGAATTTTAGAAGTCCAATTACTAATGTTAGAACTTATGGAAGCAATCAAGACAGAGTTCTTTCGATGGGAACAAGCTATATTAAGGGTCTGACAGAAGAAGGACTAATACCATCCATTAAACATTTTCCGGGGGATGGCGTAGACGAAAGGGACCAGCATCTTGTAACCAGTGTAAATTCCCTTACGATCGAAGAATGGGAAGAGAGCTATGGCAAAATTTACAGAACTCTGATTGAAGACGGAGCTATGACAGCAATGGTAGGACACATCGCGATGCCTGCGATGGAAGAATATTTTGACCGGAAGCCTTGCACAAAAGTGATTCCGGCTTCGGTGTCTAAAAATGTAGTTACCGGATATTTGCGAGGAGAACTTGGGTTTAATGGCTTAATCTCCACTGATGCCACGCCTATGGTTGGACTTACTTCAGTTACACAGAGAAAAACAGCAGTACCGGCAGCGATAGAAAATGGATGTGATGTATTTTTATTTGCAAGGGACTTAGAAGAAGACATTCAATATATGAAGGACGGGGTCAAAGACGGTCTTCTTAGTGAACTGAGACTAAATGAAGCCGTTACCCGTATTTTAGCTACGAAAGCAGCTATGGGACTGCCAACTCAGCAGAAAGAAGGAAATCTTTATAGAAGAGAAGAAGACCTTACTGTATTGCAGTCCAAGGAACATGTAACCTGGGCAAAAGAATGTGCTGACGAAGCCATCACTTTGGTGAAAGATACACAGAATTTGTTTCCGCTTAATGCTAATCAATATAAAAAAGTCCTTTTGGAAATT
>JBASOB010000268.1:0-1993 GCA_049657865.1 Mobilitalea sp. | reverse complement strand
GGTATATCCAATTACTCTACCGTTGTATCCGATGTATACCAGGATGTTTTTAAAGAGGGAACCTATATTGGGAAAGGTATCTATAATATTAGCGCTTTCCACCAGATTCTGCATAAAACGATTCCTGAAAATAGTATACTAAGTCATGATCTATTAGAGAGTTGTTATGTAAAAACAGCCTTTGTCAGTACAGCAAACATTATGGATAACTTTCCAAGCAGTGTACTTGCCTTTTCAGACAGGGAACACAGGTGGATAAGAGGCGATTGGCAGCTGCTTCCTTGGCTATATAAAAAGAATCTAAGCGGAATTTCAAGATGGAAAATATTGGACAATATGAGACGCAGTTTACTTCCTTTATCAAAAACATTTATCATCATCAGCAATTTATTACTATTACCTCACCTGTATTTTCTAAGCATAATTCTAATTTTCTTTTCTGACCTGCTAAATCTGATTATTTTAATTGTCAGCATAATAATTCACAAAATTCGTAGACCAAAACTTGCCATTATACATAAAAAACTGATGAAAGAAATCATCGCTATTTTTGAACGAGCGTTTATAGAGATTTTTCTAATACCTTATAAAACACAGACTTCCTTTGATGCAATCATTAGAACGTTATATAGGCTAATGATTAGTAAGAAAAATCTCCTTAAATGGAAAACCTCAGAAAATATTGAAAAATCAATAGAGAACACAAAAAAGAGCTATTTCCTTCATATGTGGAAGAGCTTGATTCCTGCTGCCATAATAATTATATTGGTATTCCTAAGGGATCTATCAATCACTGGAATCACAGTCTATTTAGTATTAGCTTTATTATGGGTATTATCTCCACTAATAGCCTATAGAATCAGCCTGCCTAATCATAAGAGTAAGGTAGAAAGATTTGAAGATGAGGAAGTTATATTAAGGGAAGCAGCAATCAGAATGTGGCAGTTTTTTAAAGATTTTTCAACAAAAGAGAATAATTGGCTGTGCCCTGACAATTATCAGATGGCAAATCAAGTAAAGATTACAAGTAAGACGTCGCCTACGAACATAGGACTTCAATTGCTTTCGGTACTATCAGCAAGGGACTTTGGATTTGAAACCTTAGGTACAACTTTGGATTATATAGAAAATATTTTATATACAGTTGCTGTTCTCCCAAAATGGAAAGGACATCTGTTCAATTGGTACAATATTAAATCGCTGGATGTATTAAATCCAGCTTATATCTCAACTGTGGACAGTGGCAATTTCTTTGGTGATCTAATTGCTTTGAAAAGTGGGATGATAGAGCAGAAACATTCGCCGGATATTACGGAGGAAATGAAAATACAGATAGATGGACTGTGTGAATCAATAGATAATATGCTTGCGGAGGTAGATTTCAGCGCTCTATATAACGAAAAGCATATGCTGTTTCATATCGGCTATCATACGACTTCGCAGGTACTAGATGCGGGATGTTATGATTTGATGGCCTCTGAAGCATTACTTACAAGCTTTATAGCGGTTGCAAGAGGAGAAGTACCTCTGAAACATTGGTATAAGCTTGGACGACCGCTTACCATGATAAAAGGGATACCAGCATTTGTATCCTGGAGCGGAAGTATGTTTGAGTATTTAATGCCAAATTTATTGATGAGGGAATACGAAGATTCTGTATTTGCTCAAACATCAAAAGCAGCTGTATTGCAGCATATCAAATATGCGAAACACACGGAATATTCAGATAATTTATCGATTCCCTGGGGTATTTCTGAATCTCAGTATTATCGTTTTGATTTAGATTCGAATTATCAATACAGAGCTTTTGGAGTTCCGAAGTTAAGACTTCAGCCTAGCGTAACACACTCTATGGTAGTTGCTCCCTATGCAACAATGCTAGCACTTGATTATGCAGGTAAGGATGCAATACTGAACCTTAAAAGAATGACAGAACTTGGAGCATTTGGTAAATATGGTTTTTATGAATCTATTGATTTTAATGCACCGGATC
>JBASOB010000267.1:0-2403 GCA_049657865.1 Mobilitalea sp. | reverse complement strand
CAGAATTGGTTCCCCCTGCACAGGCTCACAAAAATGTTGCCACCATTCAGAAAAATTTAAAATGCCCTGATGGCGTGCGTCTTATGGACCGTCCAGCAAGTTATAACGGTGGGGAAAGTCGATTATTTAAACGGGCGGAACAGGCTGCAAATGTAGGTCGGGAAATCAGTCTCCAGTATACTCACGCACATATACGCTATATTGAGGCAATGGCAAAAATCGGCGAAAATAATGAAGCCTGGGACTCCTTGTTTAATGTAAATCCCATTCTGATCAACGAAAGTGTTCCTACTGCAAACATAAGACAAAGCAATATGTATTTTAGCAGTTCTGATGGTGCTTATCATGATCGGTATGACTATGCTGCGAATTTCAACTTACTAAGAGAAGGCAAAATAACCGTAAAGGGAGGATGGCGTCTTTATTCCAGTGGTCCTGGCATTTACATGAGACAGTTAATCAGTCATATTCTGGGAATTCGCTTTGTAGAAGGTATCCTAATTATCGATCCTGTACTTCCCGACTCAATGGATGGATTAACCTTTACTTTCGACTGTTTTCACGAAACGAAAACCTTTTGTTATCATTTGGCAAAAAACAATACCACAACAGTAGAATGTGATAGGAAACCTCTCCCCTTTGTTCCTGTAAAAAATCCATATCGAACAGGAGGCATTTGTATCACCAGGGAAGCACTTCTTTCCTGCAAGGGTACAATTGATATTTATTTTTAAATTCATACAAAAAAGATCCTATAGCCATTTTGGGCTACAGGATCTCAGACTGTAGACAAAGCGGCACTAGGATTCGTATCCTAGTGCCATTTTTCTCTTGCCTTGGAAAAAAAGTAGCACATTTAATAAATAGCTAAATAATTCGTCTCTATAATACCCTAATCTTTGCTTCATCATTGCCAGTTTCTTTAAATTCATACACGCAAAGGTAAGCCCGACTTTCATTTCCATTCGTGCCTGACCAATCATCTGTGTATAACGGAATCCGTGGTTTTCTTTTCTGTTCCAAAAATTCGCTCAATGGTTTCTTTTCGTAGGGAGTAGAGTTCTTTCATCCCTATGGTAAGTCTTATCTCTTCACAGGTTTCTAAATAGGGTTCCCATACGTGTCTAGTTACTACTTTTACATGGTCCCGACTTTCGGTACATTGTTTTTTATATTCACACTTCTCACACTGTCTTCCACAACTTTTATATTCTCTATATCCGTCCCTGTTTGTTGTACTGTATTTAAGCATTTGGTCACCAGGACATATATAACTGTCATAATACTCATCATATACATATTCGTATTTCTTGAAAAAGCCTTCTTTTGTCATTGGTCTTTTGTAAGGCAGAAGTGGTTTTATTCCGTCATCCAGCAGCATTTTTGCAATGGCTGGTGTTTTATATCCTGCATCTGCAACTAGTGTTTCAATTCCGACATCTTTTATCTTGTCATAAATACCTTTAAAGGTACGACTATCATGAAGGTTACCAGGATTTACCGTATAACCCAGAATCCATCCATTCTTATCACATGCAGTTTCTACTCCATAAGCAAAAACATTCTTATGTTCCCCTTTTCGAAACCATCCACTTTCTGGATCTGTGGTACTTGCTTTTGTTTCTTTTTCTTTTGTACTTCCTCCTAAAGAAGGTGGAAGATGATCATCATCGTTATCTTTGAAGGGTTTTTTGCCATGTGCTTCACGGTCATTGTTTATTTCTTTCTTCAGTAAGTCTTCATAAAACAAAGCTTCTTCTTTTGCAATTCTCTTTTGCATCTTTTTATTATTGGCACATGCTTTTACATGTGTGGCGTCTACAAATACTTCATGGGGATCTACCAGCTTGAACTTATAACATTCAGAAAGTATGTGTGAAAAGATCTGCTCAAACAAGTTGGTATCTTTAAAGCGTCTAGTATAATTCTTTCCAAAGGTGGAAAAATGAGGAACTTTATCCATCATTTCCAATCCTAGAAACCATCGATAAGCCACATTCACTTCAATTTCTTTTATGGTCTGGCGCATACTTTTAATGCCATACAGATACTGGATAAATGGAATTTTGATTAACATGACAGGATCCATGCTCGGACGTCCAAATTCCTGTGAATATTTATCTTCTACAAGCGTATAAATGAAGTTCCAATCAATGGCTCTGTCTATAATTCTAAGTAAGTGTTCCTTTGGAACCATGTCATCCATGCAAAACATCTGTACTTGTTCTCTTTTTTTATCCGCATTTTGTGTCATCATAAGCATTTTCACCTCTGAATTTGATACTTATATTATACCAAAAAAGTGTCCTAAAGTCCCTAAAATACTGAATTTTTAGAATAAAAAAGAGACAAAATCCGAGGCGTATGCCTCGAACTTTGTCTACAGTCTGAACAGGGCGAAGT
>JBASOB010000266.1:0-11224 GCA_049657865.1 Mobilitalea sp. | reverse complement strand
CGCATACTTCGGAAGCTTTGTCGTTCGGATCAGCTGGCCGTCCGGACTGATTTTAGCCCTGAGTTTTTTATTCGTGAGCATTCTGATGCTTTCAAGTGCTCCTGCTTTCGTAATCTTGGAGGTTAATTTCAGTTTGCGGTCGGTACAGTATTCACCGTTGGTGTAACCTTTCATGAATCCCTTCAGATAGGCTTCTGCAGCATCTTCTCTCTTGATTTCGCTGACTTTTGTGATATCAGAGATGCGTTTGTCTATAACTTTCTGGATAAGTGCTGCATCTATGGCATCCTTGTTAAGATATTCGTCTGCACGGTTCAGCAGTACAAGGGCATCTCCGCGGGTAAGGTTCTTCGTATAGGAAGTAAAGTCACCCTCTTTTATGATTCCTTTTTCTATTAATATATCGACTTCCTCAGATCCTTCATTCCCCTGTGACGGCTCCAGTCCTACAACTTCCACGAGGGCTTTCACAAATTCTTCCACCGTGATATATTCTGTTGGCGTTGTCTTTACCGGTATTGACATTGTCTTTATTTGTGATGTTGCCTTTGCTATTGACATTGTTGCTGGTGTTGTCTTTGCTGTTGCTATTTCTGTTGTCTTTGTAGTCCCTGCCTCAGCCTTATTTTGTCCGGCTGCATTGAAGGACATGATTATCATCGTGATTGCAAGTACTGTCGTTATTACTGCTTTCCATTTCTTCCCCATCCTGTTATCTCCTTTTGATTTTCAGTAAAAAATATCTCTCTTCCATATTATGTCATCCGATGGGATCATTTGCAACTATTTTTACTATATATATACTTTTTTATCTATTATATACCATTATTTCATTTCTATTTGTTACTATTTCACATCAAAAAACTCGTCGCTTCCGACTTGTATTCAACAAATCGAAAGTGGCGAGCGCATTACAGTTATCGTTTTAATAGATTTTCAACCAATTACTCAATTATGATTTAAACTCTATCTTGAATTATGATTAAAACTTTATCCCGAATTATGATTAAAACTCTATCTTGAATTATGATTAAACTCAATCTTGAATTATAATTTAATACTATATCTCTTTCTTGTTTAATAGTTTGGACTCATGATGAAATTTTCCGATATTTTTCACAAGATCGCTAGAAATGGACGTTATTTTCTCCGTCACTTCTGTACATTCTGTAATTCCTCTGCTTAATTCATTCATGGAAGCAGCTGTCTGTTGTGTACTTGCTGCATTTGTCTCTGCACTATCAGATAATCTATGAACGCCTTCACTAATTTCATCATTATGCTCTTTCAGGCTTATAATCTCATTATTAATGCCAGATATTGCAACCCCTACTTGATCAATCTCATGGTTAAGAGATTCAAATATTGCTTCGGTTTCTTTGATTTTTTCATTCTGTTTAATAAATGCCCCAGAAACTTTCTGCATAATTTCTACACTCGAATTTGAATTATCACTCAAAGCTTCTACCACCTGGCTAATCTGTTCTGAAGACTTTTTTGATTGATCCGCTAAAATACGAATTTGCTCTGCCACGACAGCAAAACCTCTTCCTTGTTCTCCCGCCCTTGCCGCTTCAATACTAGCATTCAAAGCTAAAAGATTCGTTTGTCCTGCTATTTGAGTTATAATTTCAGTAGCTGTCCGAATCTGAATTGCTGATTGATTTGTCAGGTCTGTCTGTAGACGTACTTCTTCAACGGCATTACTTGTTTCTTTACTGATTCCAACTAACTCGTTCATGGTTTTGTCAGCCGCAGTATTACATTTCTTCATATTAGAGGCGCTATCCTTTAATGTTTCATTATTTTCCATCATCACATTGATTGCTCTACTAATACCATTTATTTTTTTAACGATATCGTTTACTTCTGTGGACTGAATTGAGGTGTTCTGAGCAATGGACTCCACTGCCATATCAACTTCTAACAGCGACTCTGACATATCGTGAAATGTTTTTTTGAATTCATCAGACATAAGATTCAATTCTCTCGACGAATTTGTAATATGTGTTGCTGCTTTAGCAAAGTCAACCACCATGGATACAAGCGAACGCATCATTTCACCGATTTCATCTTGTCTGGCCATAATCTTATTATTCATGTCCACTGTTATTGTTCCATCAACAATTTTATCCAAATTCTTTACTAATCCAAGAATCTTATCAAGTGAAAATTTAACTACAATAATTGATATGACTGATACAATTATGATTGCAATACTTAATAACACAATACTTGATGCAAATGACATTTTCCCAAGAGATACATATTTCAGCATAATAGCTCCCAATGCTCCGACACTTAACACCGGAATAAACATGCCAAATATTATCTTAACTATAAACTTTCTTCCCTTTTCACTATCTACTCTTTCATTCATAATACAATTCCTCCTAAGTTTATAAATTCAAATAAAATTTATGTATCTAATATGTGTTCATATTATAACAACATCAATTCTGATAATCTATTAACGAATTCTAAAGTTTTTGTGAAGTGTTTTTAACCGAATTCCCCCAAAACGTAACCAAATAAAGCTAAACATAACAAAGGTACTCGAATTACACAAACATAACAAAAGTACTTGAACTACTCACAAATAACAAAAGTGCTTGAACTATTCACGCATAACAAAAGTGCTTGAACTATTCACACAAAACAAAAGTGCTTGAACTACTCACACATAACAAAAGTGCTTGAACTACTCATACATAACAAAAGTACTTGAACTACTCATACATAACAAAAGTGCTTGAACTACTCATACAAACAGGGTATCCACACTATATTTCGAATTACCGTCGAAATACAGTGTGGACACCCTGATAAACAAAGCTTATTAATTAACAATCAGTTAGATAGCTGCAATCAATATATACTCTCATTAATTATATATCCATAAAAGTTCCAATTCTTTCAATCAAAACAATATTTAGAAGTCATCCATACCTTTGAAAACAAAAAGCAATGTTACAATACGTTTAGGCATCTTCCTTACATTAGTAACCCAAAAGTTAAATATATCGAATAGTTTGGGAAACTATCCCCAATTGCTAAATCATAACCAAAAGTAAAACAAAGACACCCAATAAAGTAAATCATCAGTACATCAATAAACTAAAACAGAATATGGAAGCGTGTATATCCATCTTGGCGTCGACCGGCTGACAAGGCTGTCTATATCCGACTAGAGACTCAGTGAAAAGTAGCGCATACTGCGCTGTTTTTCACATATCTGAGGCTCTACAAAGGATATGCCGCCGGAAGGTAAGGCAGCCAAATGGATATACATGCCTCCATATTCGTAGCACTTCCTAGAATGTACTGATACTCCACTATCTATTTTTGTATAAGCCTTGTACTTGCTTTATACTTTGCACTTGCTCTATGCCCTGCACTTGCTCTATGCCCTGCACTTGTTCTATGCCCTGCACTTGCTCTATTTCTCAGCCTCAGCTACTTCAATCTTGCGGATTTCCTTAGTTCTGATCTCTTTGCAGATATCATCCACAAAAGTAGCAAGAGGTTTCTGACCTTCATCACCAAGGTAACGGCTTCTTACTGATACAACGCCTTCTTCTTCTTCCTTCTGCCCAACTACAATCATATATGGAACACGGTCAAGTCTTGCTTCTCTGATCTTATAGCCGATCTTCTCTGCTCTTTCGTCTACTGTTACAAGAACATTGTTTTGTTCAAGTTCAGCTTTCACTTTATTCGCATAATCTGCATATTTCTCTGAGATAGGAAGAATTCTTACCTGCTCCGGGCATAACCAGGTTGGAAATAGACCCGCATATTTCTCAATCAACCAAGCAAGTGTTCTTTCGTAACAGCCTAAGCTAGTTCTATGGATGATGAAAGGACGTTTCTTTTCGCCATTTGCATCAATATAGGACATATCAAAACGTTCAGAGAGAACAAAATCAAGCTGGATGGTAATCATCGTATCTTCTTTGCCATATACATTCTTTGCCTGAATATCAAGCTTTGGTCCGTAGAATGCTGCTTCGCCTTCTGCTTCGGTGAAATCCACGCCAAGATGAACTAACATCTCACGCATTTTATTCTGCATTCTATCCCAGTGTTCTTCATCTCCAAGATATTTCTCTCTATTATTCGGATCCCATTTCGACAGACGGTAAGTAACATCTTTCTCAAGTCCCAGTGTTTTCAAACAGTACATAGCCAGATCAAGGCAGCCTGTAAATTCTTTCTCTACCTGTTCCGGTGTTACAATTAAATGGCCTTCGGCAATCGTAAACTGTCTGATTCTGGTAAGTCCATGCATTTCTCCGGAATCTTCATTACGGAATAAAGTAGAAGTCTCACCATAACGGCAAGGAAGATCACGATAACTCTTCTGGCTTTGTTTATATACATAGTACTGGAAAGGACATGTCATTGGACGAAGTGCAAATATTTCTGCCTCTGGATCACTCTCATCACCAAGAACAAACATTCCCTCTTTGTAATGATTCCAGTGATCCGAGATAATATATAGATCTTTCTTTGCCATTAAAGGAGTTTTGGTCAGAATATATCCACGACGCTGTTCCTCATCTTCAATCCATCTTTGTAATTTCTGAATAATTCTAGCACCCTTCGGCATTAATAAAGGAAGTCCCTGACCAATAACATCTACGGTTGCGAACAGTTCCATCTCACGTCCTAATTTATTGTGATCGCGCTTCTTAATCTCGTCAAGGTATACTAAATATTCTTCTAATTCTGCATTTTTGGTGTATGCGGTACCATAAACTCTAGAAAGCATCTTGTTCTTCTCAGAACCTCTCCAATATGCACCTGAGGAGGAAATTAATTTGAAGGCTTTGATATTCTTTGTACTCATTAAATGAGGACCAGCACATAAGTCTACATAATCTCCTTGCTGATAGAAGGAAAGTTCCGCATCTTCCGGAAGATCTTCAATCAATTCAACCTTGTAAGGCTCTTCTTTTTCAGTCATAAGTGCAATTGCTTCTGCGCGTGGCAATGTAAATCTTGTTAATTCTTTACCCTCTTTAATAATTTTCTTCATTTCCTTCTCGATTTCATCGAGTGCTGCACGGTCAAATGGAGGACAGTCAAAGTCATAATAGAAACCGGTGTCTATCGAAGGTCCAATTGCTAATTTAGCTGCTGGATATAATCTTTTAACTGCTTCTGCCATTACGTGGGAAGCAGTATGACGATATGCCGCTTTACCGCCTGCATCGTTAAAGGTTAATATATTTAAATCGCAGTCGCTGTCTACTATTGTTCTTAAATCTACCACTTTACCGTTCACTTCACCGGCACAAGCCATTCTGCCCAAACCTTCACTGATGTCGCATGCAATTTCATACACGGACATTTCTTTTTCGTACTCTTTTGATGAGCCATCTTTTAATGTAATTTTCATAATTACTCCTTTCAGTACTTAAGTTTCAGCAATTCCAATTAACATAATCGATTTAACTATTGATACAGCAGAATTTATCTTCGCAGTATTCATAGAAAACAAATCCTTAATCCGCAGTTAAATGATCCCGTCATTTTGTATTGCTACTATAATAAACAACCAATTTGCATCAAAAAAGCCCGTCACTTCCGACTTGTCTTCTACAAATCGAAAGGGACGAGCGTATATTATACGTCGCGGTTCCACCCTTATTGGTGTGTTTATTGCACCCACTTAATTGCGATTGATAACGGAATCACCGGACCGGATTGGGGTCACTCAGAGGTAGTTTTCACATGCATTAGAATAAGATACTCTCACCAAACATATCTCTCTCTGGAAATTAAAGGCATATTACTTGTCTCTTCAACGTGTTAATTATTGTTATTCCTGTCGAAAAGTCACTATTCAAATAGATTAAAGTGCTTTCGAACTATGTTTTATTATAACATTCGTAACTTTATTGTCAAGAAGCAAATCGAAAGCTTTTCAAATTCTATAGAAATAATTTATATTTATGTATAGATAAATTATCCCCGATTTTTCCAGAAAGTAAATTTTCCTTTTCGTATTCCCCGACTTCTCTATCTTATTAATCATAACAGACTTCCTTATTTCAAACTATGTTCCTATCATTACATTCTATTTATTTTTATGTTTTACTAATTTCCTTCTGCATTCTGTCCGTTGCAGCATAATAAGCACCAATCATCATAATTACTACTGCAATCAGAAATGTAACACCTGGCATTTCTCTAAATATCACGAGTGACATCACCGCTCCAAGGAACGGTGCTACCGCATAGAACGTGCTGGTCTTAGCTGCCCCTAGATACCTTTGTCCCATTACATAGAAATAGATGCTTAAGCCATAAGCGAAAAATCCAAGTAATAGGATTAAAAAGATGAATCCGACTTTCGGTATCGACTCCCCTATGATAACTGCAATCAGCAACGATCCGGTTCCAGAGCAGAGACCTTTGATTACTACGATTTGAAGCGGGTCTTTCTTCGAAAGCTTTCTGGTGCAGTTATTTTCAAATCCCCAGCAGATACAAGCCACAAGAACAAATAAGGAGCCATAGGAAAATGAAAAGCTGCCGATATCCTCGAAGGATAAAAGCATACAGGATGCAGTCACTAGGAAAATCGCAATCCATAATCTTTTTGATATCACTTCTTTGAAAATGATGAATGCAATAAGTGAGGTCGCTACTATCTCAAAATTATTCAATAAGGAGGCATTTGCAGCAGTAGTCCTAGCAAGACCGGCCATAAGCAGGATCGGTGCCAGAATATCAAGAACAATCATAGCGATGATATATGGTGTTTCTTTAACGGTCAGCTTATCTTCCCCTCGCTGTTTTCCACTGATATGGTACATAATTCCAATCACGCCCATCCCGATACCAGCTCCAAGATATAGAAAAGCTGCCATCATCGTGACAGGCACCACCCTAAGTAGGAGCTTTGCGCATGGCGAACTTAAGGCATACAAAGTTGCTGCCAAAATAGCATATATTACGGAACGTTGATTCTTTCTCTTCATATTTCAATACCTCTTATATCATCCTAAGTTCTATTACTATATATTCTACTTCATTATTTTTTCTTAATCCAGTAATATATGAAAACATTTCAAATTCATTGAATTGATTATGATTGAAATTACTAAACAGTAATGATCTATGTAACACTTTATGAAGAACGAAATAATCATTGATTTTATATCAATATTTTGATAAGATATTGATATAAGGAGGTAGAACAATGCCATCAATCAGACCAAGCTCAGACTTACGAAATTCCTATAATCAAATATCTGAATACTGCCACACCTACTCCGAACCTGTTTATTTAACCAAAAACGGAAAAGGCGACTTAGTAGTATTAGATGTTGAAACCTATGAAAAACTCGTAGGCCGCTTCGAATTAACCACACTTCTAGACCAAGGGTTAGAAGATATTAAACAAAAGAAATATAAAAATGCTGATGAGTTCTTTGATAAATTAGAAGGTAGGTACAAAAATGTCAAGCTATAATGCTGTGATTGCAGAAGCTGCACAGCACGACATGCTTGACATTTTCGACTACATCGCATTAGAACTGCGTGAACCGGAAACAGCAAGCAGTCTGCCGTCCAGAATAAGAGCTAAGGTAAAATCCTTAGAAGAATTTCCCGAACGAAATAATATGATTTCCGAACCAAAATATGAATCAAATAAAATCAGATGGTGTCCGATAGAAAACTATGTTATTTTCTATCAAATATCCGAAGTACAGAACCAAGTTTTCATTCTTAGAGTCCTATATAAAAAACGGAATTGGGAACATTTATTATCCCCAAATCAGTCTTAACATCTTTTTCTTCTTTCTCATAATCCCCCTTTACTTAATTATTTTAAACCTATTACATACACCTCTAATTGACCTTACTACAAATCCATTTCCTGAAATAATATGGAAAAACTGTGCCGTTTATGTTACAATAAAACATAAAATACAAATACTAGATGGTAACTATTACCATTTAAGTATTATTTCTTGACCGAGCTTTGTATCCGAAAATATTCAGGCACTCATTCTAAGAATCAGGAGGAACTTATGTCAGACTATATCTTAAAAAACGATTCCTTAATACTAACCCTCAGCGACTTTGGTGCAGAACTGACATCGATTATTGAGGTAAGTACAAACACAGAATATTTATGGAATGCCAATCCGGCTTTTTGGAAACGTCATTCTCCGATCCTCTTTCCCTTTGTAGGAACTCTGAAAGATAAATCATATCGATACAATAATCGCTCCTATCCGATGACGCCTCACGGGTTTGCAAGGGATATGGTCTTCTCCCTAAAGCTCCATACCGAAGATGAAATCTGGTTCTCCCTTGATGCCAATGAAGAGACTCTTAGAAAGTATCCCTTTCTATTTCGCTTAGAACTTGGATATCATCTTCACGGAAAAAGCATCACTGTTTTATGGAAAGTAATAAATAATGACAATAAGACGATGTATTTTTCCATTGGAGGACACCCGGCTTTCAATTGTCCCTTGAATCCTATCAGAAATCAAAACGATTATTTTCTACTCTTCGATAATACTGAACTTCGCTATCTTCATATTGATGAACATGGTCTGGTACAGAAAAAACCTATGAGAGCACAGAACCTTCTCACTACTGATCAGGGTTTATTGCCAATTGATCCTCATATGTTCGATCTTGATGCTTTGATTATAGAGAATAACCAGTGTCATAAGGTTTCTTTGCTTCGTCCTTCGCAGGCACCGTATCTTACCGTTACCTTTGATGCCCCATTGTTCGGATTATGGTCTCCCGCCAAGATGAATGCTCCTTTTGTCTGCATTGAGCCTTGGTATGGCAGATGTGATGCAAGTGATTTCAATGATACTTTAGAGAATCGTGAATGGGGTAATTCCCTGGAAGTCGGAAAGCAGTTCAGTGAATCTTATACGATCGAAATCTGTTAAAATTCACTCTATTACTCCGTTAATCTTAACCTTTCCACAATACTTTCTCGGCACAAGTTATGATATGCTGCTACCGGTATCAGATAAGCGACAATTCCAATAACTGGCATACAAAGCAGAATTGGTACTAACGTAAAATGCCAGGTGAAAAACCAGATGGATCCAGCAATTACCTGAATTACAAAATAACCGACTACAGTTCCAAGTACGATAGAGGCAAGAATTGTAAAGATGGCATAAAACATTCCTTCCCAAATCAGCATGGATTTCAATTGTTTTCCTGTCATTCCTACTGATTCCATCATCGCAAATTCTTGTTTTCTTGCCATGATAGAAGTTATACTGGAATTCATAAAATTCAGGATTCCAATCAGCGCCAGGATAACGCATAATGCTCCTCCTACCAGCAGAAACATATTTTTAAATCCCTCAAAACTTTCTTTATAAGAATTCTTTGATACATAATCTAAATTTCCATAAGCTTTTGTACTATAATTTTCAAGATAATTCTCTACTTGATCAACCGAAACGTCATTTACATTAAGCTCTAGAAGCATAGCTCCCTGCTCAGACTCAGAGGTATGTGCAAGATACTCCGTTTCCGGCAGTATGATATCTAAGTTAATCAAATTATAAACTTGTTTTGATAAGGCATATGGGATTTCAGCTAAGGCCATTACCTCATATTCCTTATCTGTCCCATCCGGTAGGGTAATCGTAATTCGATCTCCAATATCACAGAATAGATCCTCTGCAAACAAGGTATCTTCTTCTGACATTAAATCAGAATAAGTATTTACAATTACATAGTTACCAGAATTAAATTTCTCCAAATCTATCTTTCCCTTAATCAGACTCAGCTGTGCTGTACAGATATCATTCAGAGCATACAGATTATAGTCCATCTTTTTCTCTTTCAGAATCGTATTCTTTTCATATTCTCCGTATTTAACAAAGGTTTTCTTGAATTTTTCAAATATCTTATTATAATAAGCAGTCTCCACCTCATTAACTGTTTTCACCAATTCGGAACTATAAATGATTCCAACATTCTTGATCCCATTCAAATTACTAAGGTCCAATATATTCTGGCGTGTCACACCGTCATATGCAATATCTCCGTAATTATTACCCATGGATTTATCCTTAATAATAAAATCGCCTATAATGCTGTTGGCCACATACTTATCCATATCAAGACCCTTCGTAATTGAAAATGTTGAATTAAGCAGAATCAAGCTAAGCGATAAGGATAATACTACCACCATGACCTTCTTCTTATTTCTTCCCAAATTGGATTTTGCCATAGAAAATGTCGTTATTTTCCCAGTCTTCTTCTCCCTTTTTTTGCTCGAAAGACCTTTATCAGTATAACGGATTGCCTCCACCGGAGATACCTTTGATGCAAGTCTGGAGGGTTTTCTGCAGCTTAAATATACAGTGATCAGCGTAAACAATGAGGATCCAATATAAATTGCAGGATTCATTGATATCTCTTCAACTCCGCTCAAATTCAGCATTCCAAGTATACTCGGTACCAATACCCTTCCTAATAATGTTCCAAGAATCAACCCCATCGGAATCCCAAATAAAGATAATACCATTGCCTGCCTCAGCACGATTTTACGAAGCTGCTTTCCTGTAGTACCAATTGTTTTTAGCAAACCATAACTTCGAATATCACCTGACACATTGATAAAAAATACATTATAAATAATTAGATATCCCGATAATAGGATAAGCGATAAGATCAGCACCAGCATCCCCATGGTAGCAGGATCTGCATAAGAGGTAGCATAAGCCCAATTCACGCCATAAAATATCTGATCGGCTTCATATCCATTTCGTTCTAAAAGATCAATCACTTTTCCCTCAATATCAAAACTATTTGAAAAATTAAAATCCATCATCCAATATCCACAGTAATCTGTAATATCAGTGGCATCAACAACACGTTCCGGTGTAGGCGCAACTTCCATGCATAATTCCTTTGAGATTAAGAACTGCTGTGCCATCGCCACAGAATCACCTTCCCAGTATCCGCTTAATGTGAAGTTTTCCGTATAAGTGATTCCCTTTGCCGTAAAGGTAATCGGAACAATTACACCCGGCTCATAAGGCAGTCCCAGGGCATCGAGTACAAGGGTGCTAGTGGCACATTCCAGCCTTGCTTTCGGCATACTTCCGACACTTGGCTTACTGAAAGCCCATTCTGCATTTAAGTCCTGTGCATAATTGATTTCCGTGTTTACCTTGGATAACTCCTCGTTTTCTGCAGAAGCTACGAC
>JBASOB010000265.1:0-3732 GCA_049657865.1 Mobilitalea sp. | reverse complement strand
CAATGCTTTTTCAACATCAAGTCTCATTACACGTTCAACGAATGATATTACACAGATTCAGATGCTTGTGACCATGGGTCTGCAGATGATAATAAAAGCACCGATTTTAGCTGTATGGGCAATTATCAAAATATCTGATAAAGGTACCGAATGGTCATTGGCAACAGGAGTTGCTATGATAGTTTTGATGGTTATGATTGCTTTTATTATGATATTTGTGGTTCCAGAGTTCAGAAAAATGCAAGTACTTACAGATAATCTCAATCGTGTTACAAGAGAGAATCTGACGGGTCTTCGGGTAGTACGTGCCTACAATGCAGAGGACTATCAGGAAGAGAAATTTGAAGCTGCTAATAGAGATATTACAAATGCAAATCTATTCACTAGCCGTGCAACATCGGTTATGATGCCGGCGATGACTCTGATTATGAGCGGACTTAGTTTATCGATCTATTGGATCGGGGCGTATCTTATAAATGATGCAGCACCAATGGAGCGATTGACGTTATTCTCAAATATGGTTGTATTTTCCTCCTATGCAATGCAGATTATTATGGCCTTTATTATGTTAGTTATGGTATTTATGCAGCTACCAAGAGCTGCAGTTTCTGCAAAACGAGTGAATGAAGTACTTGATACTAAGCCAACCATAAGCAATGGAACATTAACCAAAGGAAAGACAGGAATCTCCGGAGAAGTTATTTTTAAGAATGTTAGTTTTAAATATCCAGACGCTGCAGAGTATGTGATCAAAAATGTGAATTTTACCGCCCAACAAGGTCAAACGGTAGCATTTATCGGGTCTACCGGAAGCGGTAAAAGTACATTAATAAACTTAATACCTCGTTTCTTTGATTGTACTGAGGGAGAAGTACTTATTGACGGAGTGAATGTGAAAGAGTATTCCCAAGAAGCACTCTATAATAAAATCGGATATGTATCTCAAAAAGCGGTACTATTTAGAGGAACCGTAAGCTCCAATGTTGCCTATGGGGAAAATGGACAAAATAATTATTCCGAAGCGGATATTAAAAAGGCGATACATATTGCTCAAGCAACTGATTTCGTTGAGAGCATGGAGGGTGGATATCAATCTTTAATATCACAAGAAGGTGCCAATGTTTCGGGTGGACAAAAACAACGTCTTGCGATTGCACGTGCAATCTGCCGTAAACCTGAAATTTATATATTTGATGATTCCTTCTCTGCATTAGATTATAAAACAGATCGGATACTGAGAAGTGTGTTGAAACAAGAGACAGCGGGTGTTACAAGCATGATTGTGGCACAGAGAATTGGAACAATTATGGATGCAGATAAAATTGTAGTATTAGAGGAAGGCAATGTGGTGGGAATTGGAACCCATAGAGAACTGCTAAATTCCTGTGAAGTATATAAAGAAATTGCAATGTCACAACTTAGTAAGGAGGAACTTGACAATGAGTGAAAATACAAATACAAAATCTCCTTCGGGAGGACCTAGAGGAATGAATAGACCAGGGGAAGGTGGCGTAGTAGAAAAACCAAAAGAATTTACAAAAACCTGGGGGAAATTGATACGATACTGTAAAAAGTATTTGACTGCCATCATTATTTCATTGGCTGCAGCAGTTGCTGGAACAGTATTGCAGATTGCAGGTCCGGACAAATTAAAAGATATGACCAATGAAATAACGAAAGGTCTCATGGGTACCATAGATATCGATGCAGTCGTTAAAATTGCGATTATACTGGTGGTGTTTTATGCAGTATCTTTTCTATTAAGCTTTTTCCAAAGTTATATTATGGCTTCTGTAACACAGAAAATCTCCAAGAATTTGCGATCAGGAATTTCGCAAAAAGTGAATAAATTGCCACTCAAGTACTTTGACAAGGTAAGTTATGGTGATGTGCTCAGTCGTGTCACCAATGATGTTGATACCATTGGGCAGACACTGAATCAGAGCATTGGTACCTTGGTAACTTCTGTTACTATGTTCTTTGGTGCACTCATCATGATGTTCTATACAAACTGGATTTTAGCCTTGACAGGAGTAGGTAGTACAATCATTGGATTTGTATTTATGCTGCTGATTATGTCAAAGTCTCAGAAGTATTTTACCGAACAGCAAAATCAACTTGGTGAAATTAATGGGCATATAGAAGAGGTATATTCGGGACACAATGTGGTAAAGGTATATAATGGTGGAAAGGAAGCTAAGAAAACATTTGAAGTGATTAACAACAAACTTTATAGTAGTGGCTGGAAGTCCCAGTTTATGTCGGGACTTATGATGCCAATCATGTCATTTGTTGGAAACTTTGGATATGTGTGTGTCTGTGTAGTCGGAGCAGTACTTGCAGTGAATGGAACAATTAGTTTTGGTGTAATCGTAGCTTTTATATTTTATATTCGTTTGTTTACGCAGCCATTATCACAGCTTGCTCAGGCAGTACAGAATCTACAGAGAACAGCTGCAGCCAGCGAACGCGTCTTTGAACTATTTGAAGAAGAGGAAATTGAAAACGAAGATTATAAAGTGAAAACTCTTTCAAAGATACAAGGAAATGTAGATTTTGACCATGTTACTTTTGGATATGATAAAGAAAAAACTATTATTCAGGACTTCACTGCGCATATTAAAGCTGGTCAAAAGATTGCAATCGTAGGTCCTACAGGAGCAGGAAAAACAACAATTGTTAATCTTCTGATGCGTTTTTATGAGATTGATGGAGGAGAGATTCGTTTAGATGGTACACCAATCAGTCAGATTACGAGAGAAGAAGTGCACAGTCAATTTTGCATGGTACTTCAAGATAGCTGGATTTTTGAAGGAACGATAAGGGAGAATATTATATATAGTAAACAGGGCATTACGAATGAGCAGGTGGTTGCTGCATGTAAGGCAGTTGGCTTACATCATTTTATAAAGACGCTTCCGAATGGATATGATACGATTTTAAATGATAAAGCCAATCTGTCCGTTGGAGAAAAACAGCTTGTGACGATAGCAAGAGCCATGATTCAGAATGCTCCGTTATTAATTCTTGACGAAGCAACAAGCTCAGTTGACACACGTACCGAAGTAATTATCCAACAAGCAATGGACCGCCTAATGAAAGGTAGAACTTCTTTTGTAATCGCACATCGATTATCTACGATACGTAATGCGGATATGATATTGGTTATGAAAGACGGGGATATTATTGAAAGCGGTAATCATGAAGAATTATTAAAGGAAGGCAAGTTCTATGCGGACCTATATAATAGTCAATTTGAGAAAGTATCATAATAAAAAGGTGTCATAATAAAAAGTGTCAAGATAGAAAGCGCCAGGTATTATTGCCTAGCGCTTTCTTACAAGATATCCTATATGATGAGATTAATAAAAGTTTATACGTAGTTTAGTTAAGAATTTACAATGGATGGAATGTATTACTAATGTAAATCAGTATGAAGATGCGGAGGGCTTTTAACATGAAAAAGTTTTTCAAATGGGCGGGTATTGTAATTCTTGCATTGATCGTCATCATAATGATATATGCGGTTATTGGAAAAAAAGAAGTGTTAAACGTAACGATTGAGACAATTGACTTAGAAAAGGTTCCTGATGGAACTTATGTTGGCAACTATGATAATTATCGTTGGAGCAATAAAGTTGAAGTTACGGTAAAAGATCATAAAATAACTGATATAAGTACTTTGAAGATCCAAGAGGGCCGAAACAAATTAGTGGAAGAGCTGACACAAAA
>JBASOB010000264.1:0-9982 GCA_049657865.1 Mobilitalea sp. | reverse complement strand
ACCCCACCAAGAGGAGGTGGCTGTCATCTCTTCTACCGAAAATCCTTCGATTGAATTTTTAAATAATGGAAGGAATCCAACTTGATCTATATAATTGGATAGTTCCTGGCTGCTTGTAATGCAATTTTTATCGGTTCGTTCCAATCCTTCCATCACCCAGTTACCATCAATTGTTATCATCAGAAATCTCCCTCTATTGTTTTATACAACTTCCATGAAAGAAGCATTCATAGACTTTTCGGCTTCCAGCAAATATTTCTTCCTGACCTTGAAACCACTCTATATCTCCATTAATGATACAGTGATATGAATTATCTCCATTATGATAAACCAATGGACCGCGATATGGATACTTTTCCGATGCTAAATACAATGCTTCTTTTAAGAAGTCTCCCGAGAACCCTTCTCCGACCACACGACCACTATAATTCATGGACCAGATTGGAATTCCTTTCTGCCACACTGCTTCTTCTCCACAGAAGATTTCACCACCAAGATAGGTATCAATATATTCATAGTCACCTTCCAAGTAGGTTAAATCATGTGAATTAGGCCTTGAAGAAATACCGGCTGCGCTGCCCCCGGCATATGTCTTCCGCTTCGCTGTAATCAAAAAATCTATCATATCCTTAGTAATCATAATAAGATAACTCCCTTCAATATCTTAATAGATAAATCATAAGTATTTATTATATTAGTATTAATTATTAAGTATAAAGTTTCTATGCATTAAGCATCTAGTACTTATTACTCCATATCTTTAATTCAAATGTTTTGATTCAGTTCATCTAGTGTCTTCTCATAAGAGGGCAGGAAGTCTTTGATAAAGATATTCACTTCCTCCATATCCATATTTATAAGAATATCTCTAATCGATTGCTCTGCGCTACGAAACTCTGTATTACCAGCTTTTCTTTCATCGATACACTTAATCAGAGCAGAAAGCTTATCTGCAGCTTTCACTAACTTCCACAGAAGCAGTTCATCTTCTCTGGGAAAGAAGATTGATTCATAACTTTTACGTATATCTTCCGGCAACATCTTAATAAGACGTTCTGCTGCATCATGTTCCACAGCCTTATATGCTCCCTGGATATTCTCATTAAAATACTTAACCGGAGTTGGCATATCTCCTGTAATTATTTCGGTTGCATCATGATAAATGCCAATCAGTGCAGCTTTCTCTGCGTTGACATGATTCCCCAAACGTTCATTACTGATGATTGCAAGTGCATGTGCAATAATAGCAACTTCCTGCGAATGTTCACCGATATTCTCTTGCAGAGAATTACGCATCAAAGCCCAGCGTTCAATCAATTTCATTCTGGACATCATAGCAAAAAAACCATACTCCATAACAAATCCTCCTATTATTTTCGTTCTAAATATTTCTTAATATACAGACCGGTATAGGAGTCCTTATTCTCTGCAATTTCCTCCGGTGTTCCCTGCGCAATAATGGTTCCACCTTTGTCTCCGCCTTCCGGACCAATATCTATGATGTAGTCAGCGGTCTTAATTACATCGAGGTTGTGCTCAATAATAACAACGGTATTCCCCGTATCCGAAAAACGTTTTAAAATTTCAATCAATTTATGAACATCTGCAAAATGCAGTCCGGTCGTCGGTTCATCTAAAATATATATTGTCTTTCCGGTACTTCGTTTGCTTAATTCAGTTGCAAGCTTTATTCTCTGTGCCTCACCACCGGATAAAGAGGTAGAGGGATGACCAAGTCGCAGATAGCCAAGTCCTACGTCATATAAAGTTTCTATTTTACGCTTAATGGAAGGTACATTCTCAAAGAAGTGCATTCCCTCTTCTATCGTCATGTTAAGAACATCGTAAATACTCTTGCCTTTATATTTGACTTCTAATGTCTCACGGTTGTATCTCTTACCACCGCAGACTTCACAAGGTACATAAATA
The DNA here is from genome assembly GCA_049657865.1 of Mobilitalea sp. Lineage (GTDB taxonomy): Bacteria > Bacillota > Clostridia > Lachnospirales > Lachnospiraceae > Mobilitalea. The sequence goes on along the minus strand of JBASOB010000264.1, from coordinate 8,053 downwards.
TCCGGTAAAAAGTTCATCTCTATCTTAATAATACCATCTCCGCTGCAGGCTTCACATCTTCCGCCTTTTACGTTAAAACTAAATCTGCCTTTACTGTAACCTCGCATCTTAGCATCCTGTGTTGCTGAAAACATATCCCTGATCTGATCAAAAACTCCGGTATAAGTTGCAGGATTTGATCTCGGCGTACGGCCGATCGGTGATTGATCGATATTAATTACTTTATCCAGCTGGTCAATACCAAGCATATCCTTATGCTTACCCGGAATACAGCGGGCACGGTTTAATTCTCTTGCAAGTCTCTTATATAAAATCTCTGTTACCAAAGAACTCTTGCCGGAGCCGGATACTCCCGTGATACAGGTCATGATTCCAAGAGGAATCTCAACATCGATATTTTTCAGGTTATTCTCCGCTGCTCCTATGATTTTAAGATATCCGGTAGGTTTTAATCTCTCTTTTGGCAGAGGAATCATAAGTCTTCCGCTTAAATAAGCGCCTGTAATCGATTTCTCTTCCTTCATGATGTCCTCTGCCGTTCCCATCGCTACAACTTCACCGCCATGTTCTCCTGCTCCGGGACCAATATCTATAATATAATCTGCAGCATACATCGTATCTTCATCATGTTCTACTACAATTAAAGTATTTCCTAAATTCATTAAATCCCTAAGGGCTTTTAATAACTTGTCATTATCTCTCTGATGAAGTCCAATACTTGGTTCATCTAAGATATAGGCAACTCCTACCAGTCCTGACCCAATCTGCGTCGCCAGACGGATTCTCTGCGACTCTCCACCGGACAGTGAACCGGTTGCTCTCGATAATGTGAGGTACTCTAATCCAACATTCAGTAAGAATTTAAGTCTGGCGTTGATTTCTTTGAGTACCATCTCACCAATCTTCATCTGCATCGAAGTAAGTTGAAGCTGATTCATGAACTCTGCCAGATCGCGAATAGAGTATTCTGTTACATCAGAAATGTTCTTATCACCAACCGTTACGGCCAGCGATTCTTTCTTCAATCGCTTTCCATTACAAGCTTTACATGGAGTTGTCTGCATAAAGCTCTCATACTCCTGTTTAACCGTCTCTGATCCCGTTTCGCGGTATCGACGTTCCACATTACGGATAAGTCCCTCAAAAGCCACGTCATAGACTCCTACGCCCCTCTGTCCGCGGTAATGAACCTTAACCGACTTGCCATCTGTTCCATAGATAAACATACGACGCACTTCTTTAGATAACTGATTATAAGGAGTATCTAAGTCAAACTTATAATCTTTCGCCAGTGCTTCCATAATACATCTGGTATAACTACCCTTATCCGTGACCGACTGCCACCCGGGCGCAGCGATTGCACCGCCGACAATACTAAGGTTTTGATCCGGAACTAATAAATCCTCATCAAATTCCATCTTAATTCCTAGTCCATGACAATCCGGACAGGCTCCAAAGGGATTATTAAAGGAGAAAATTCTTGGCTCCATCTCATCCATACTGATTCCGCAGTCCGGACAAGCAAAATTCTGACTGAAGGTCATCTGTTCTCCTTCGACAACGTCAACATACAATAATCCTTCTGCTAATTTAAGCACGTTTTCTACGGAATCTGCTAATCGTTTTTCAATTCCTTCTTTGATTACCAAACGGTCTACGATAATCTCAATATTATGCTTATTATTCTTCTCCAGCTTAATCTCTTCTGTAAGTTCATAGAGATTGCCATCTACTCTTGCTCTGACATAACCGCTACGTTTCGCCTGCTCAAATAATTTAACATGCTCTCCTTTACGTCCTCGCACTACCGGAGCTAGTAATTGAATCTTTGTTCCGGGCGGTAAGTTCATAATCTCATCTACCATCTGATCAACTGTCTGCTTCTTAATCTCTTTGCCGCACTCCGGGCAATGAGGGATTCCAATTCTTGCATATAGCAGACGGTAATAGTCATAAATCTCCGTTACTGTTCCTACCGTAGATCTTGGATTGCGATTGGTGGACTTCTGATCAATCGAAATTGCAGGTGGTAAGCCCTCAATACTTTCCACATTAGGTTTTTCCATCTGTCCTAGGAACTGTCTTGCATAAGAAGATAAGGATTCCATATATCTTCTCTGTCCTTCTGCATAAATTGTATCAAATGCCAGAGATGATTTGCCTGAACCGCTAAGTCCGGTTAACACGACAAACTGGTCTCTTGGAATATCAACGCTAATATTTTTAAGATTATTCTCCTTAGCGCCTCTGATTTTAATATATTTCTGATTATCAGCCATTATTTCACCTATTCTTGATAACTTTCTATTAATATTCTTCTATATCTTACTGATTTCAAGCAGCTGTTTCTTAAGTTCTACCATCTTATCCCTAAGTTCTGCTGCCTTCTCAAAGTTCAGCTCCGCAGCTGCGGTATGCATCTTCTGCGTAACGGTCTTAACCATCTCTTCAAGTTCCTTAAGAGACATGGATTCTAAATCCTTCTCCATCTCTTCTATACTCAGGTCAATCTTCTTGGAAATGCTGATTAAATCACGAACCTTCTTCTTTATTGTTGTCGGGGTAATACCATTCTCTTCATTATATTTCTCCTGAATGGCTCTTCTTCGATAAGTCTCAGAAATTGCCTTGCGCATCGATTCTGTGATATGGTCTGCATACATAATAACATGTCCCTCTGAATTACGGGCAGCACGTCCAACCGTCTGAATAAGTGAGGTTTCCGAACGAAGGAAACCTTCTTTGTCTGCATCCAGGATTGCGACTAAACCAACCTCCGGGATATCAAGACCTTCACGAAGCAAATTGATTCCAACTAAAACATCAAATACATCCATACGCATATCCCGAATAATCTCAGAGCGTTCTAAAGTAACAATATCGGAGTGCAGATACCTGATTCTAACTCCTACTTCTCTGAGATAGGTCGTCAGATCTTCTGCCATTCGTTTGGTTAAAGTTGTGACCAGAACTTTGCCTTTCTTCGCAACTTCCTTCCGGATTTCGCCAAGGAGATCATCAATCTGTCCCTGCACCGGTCTTACGTCAATCTCAGGATCAAGTAAACCCGTCGGACGTATTACCTGTTCGGTACGAAGCAGTTCATGTTCACTCTCATAAACCGAAGGAGTCGCAGACACGAACATGATCTGACTAATCTTGCTTTCAAATTCTTGCAGATTAAGAGGTCTGTTATCGAGTGCAGAAGGTAACCGAAATCCATAATTCACTAAAGTCGTCTTTCTTGCTCTGTCTCCTGCATACATTCCTCTGATCTGTGGTAATGTGATGTGCGATTCGTCTACGATAATCATGAAATCCTCAGGAAAGTAATCCATTAAGGTCCAAGGAGGAACTCCAGCTTCCTGACCGGTTAAGTGCCTGGAATAATTCTCTACGCCGGAACAAAATCCTGTTTCGCGAAGCATCTCCATGTCAAAATTGGTTCGTTCTGATATTCGCTGTGCCTCTAGTAATTTATCTTCACTCTTAAAATATCGTACTCTTTCTTCCAGTTCTGCTTCAATCGCGGCGATTGCTTTTTCGAGTTTTTCAGGTGCAACTACATAATGGGAAGCCGGGAAAATAGCGATATGATCGATATTATTCTTCACCGTTGAAGTTACTACATCTATTTCCTGCAATTTCTCAATCTCATCGCCAAAAAATTCGATACGGATTGCGACGTCATTCGCTGCCGCCGGGAATACTTCTACCACATCTCCATGTACACGGAAAGTTCCCCGCTTAAAATCCATATCATTTCTATCATATTGTATCTCGATTAATTTCTTTAATACTTCATCACGGTCCTTAATCATTCCGGGACGAAGAGACAGCACCATGTTCTGGTAGTCTTCCGGGCTTCCTAAGCCGTAAATACAAGACACGCTGGCTACAATAATAACATCACTGCGTTCTGCTAATGATGCGGTAGCGGAATGTCGCAATTTATCAATCTCCTCATTAATAGAGGAATCCTTCTCAATATAAGTATCCGTGGATGGCACATAAGCCTCCGGTTGATAGTAGTCATAATAACTGACAAAATACTCTACTGCATTGTTCGGGAAGAATTCTTTGAATTCACCATATAGCTGAGCTGCCAAAGTTTTATTATGTGCAATAATGAGCGTCGGTTTTTGAATCTGCTGGATTACATTCGCCATCGTAAAAGTCTTGCCCGAACCGGTAACTCCAAGTAATGTCTGACATTGATTACCGCCGCGGAACCCTTCCACTAAGGCTCTGATCGCCTCCGGCTGATCACCGGTCGGTTCGTATTCTGCTATCAGGTTAAAACCCATATTATTCTTCCCTCCCTCACTTTTATCTATATAAAATCATATTATTCTTGTGTTGATAGTATGTGTAATTATAGCATAGTGAATTCGTAAAATCAATACATTTTTCGAATGTTTGTTCTATTTTTATATCTCCTAAGAATGAAAATATAAGGTGAAATCATATGCTTATGACGGTATCCCAACTTCTTATGTAACTGAATAAATCAAGCAAAAGATCTGCTCTAAACAGAAAGTGCTGCATGCACCAAAAATTTAGATCAGATCTTTTTTATTACTGTTAATTTCTTATAGTTCTGTTTTTAATCCTTTAATTTCTTATTATTACTTTTATATTCAATATTTTTTGTCTTTCAGTTTCCACCTTTTAATTGTTATCTTTAGTTTATATCCTTTGATTTTTATCCTTTGATTTTTATTCTTTGATTTCTATCCTTTGATTTCTATCCTTTGATTTCTATCCTTTGATTTTTATCCTTTGGTTTTTATCCTTTGGTTTTTATCCCTCAGTTTTATCTTTCAGCTTCTATCTTTTAAATTCTGATGTTTATTCAAAATAAATCGTATACATCGTATAATCCCCAAGTATCACCGTCGTACTGGTACACGGAATCAGAGAATATGTCGTAATATTATCCTTGACCGTTTCTGTTCTTAACGACTTATAATCAAGCATAAAATGCAGATCCGGCTTGCCTTCTTCCGGGTAGAGAAGCATAATCGTTCTCTCGCCAGCTTTGTATCTCTCAATAAATTCCTTTTCATAATCGTCAATCGTATCTATGATATACTCTTCATAAATATAATACATGTATTTTTGACTGGTACATACCGAATACTCACCGCGTTTCCAGGAATGATCTACTTCAAATACGGAATCCGGCATCAGAAAATAATTATACTGAATCTTACCTTTCCTGTCTGGAACAGGATCATCCCAGGTAGTATCCACATTATAGTTTCTTCCGCCTATGGATACGATATTCCAAGCATGGCTGATTCCATCCGTGCGGGAATATCCAATCACTACTTCACAGTCGATGCCCATAACTTCCATAAACAGATCAAATGCTTCTGCATAACCCTGGCATACCGCTATATTTTTAAATAAAACCCCTTCTGCACTGAAACTGCTTTTAGGCAGGGTATCGGTTAAAAGATTCGCTTCATCATACTCTGTATTTAGTACTATATAGTCATGTACCATTTTAATCTGCTCAACTTCACTCATCGTTTCATCGATAATCAAATCTAATATGGAAGAAGCATATTCTTCAAGCGTTTCATCTTCCTTATGCGTGGGAGGTGTAACTTGCTCTACCGGAAATGCTGTTATTTCAGGTGTTGGTGTTGGTATTTCAGTTGGCGCTGTCGTTGGTGTCGGTGCTACAGTTGGCTCTCCTGTCGGTTTTTCTGACGCTTTTCCTGATGGTTTTGCTGTCGGAACCGGCGCGGTTGTTGCCGTCTGATCCTGCAAACTCTCTTCTGGTGTTACGGACGGAATTATCGTTACCTCTGCCGGAGCATTAATTTCGGCATTGCCATCTTCTATTGTCGAAATGCTATCCGAACCATCCTCAGGTCTTGCCCCATCAACGATATCCCCGCTATTTTCTGCCGTTCCCAGGGAATGGCTGTCGGTGTCTGCGGCAGGTTCTTGATAAGATGTCTTCTCCGGTTGTTTAGAGGCACTTCCTAAAGAACATGCCGTCATACCAGATAGATAGATAAAGCATAAAATAATTAACATTAATATTTTTTTTGTATTCATCTTGCTCTTTTTTTCTTTCTGCATTCTTCCTCCTTGCGTTCTGCCAGGTAAAGCAGATATCCCATATGTTACATTATTGCATCTTCAATCTATATGGATTCCATATAAATAATGATGCAACAGATGCTGGAGGATTAGCTAAATTCCTTCCGAGTTTCGTCTATAGCAGCGAACTGACTGTTATAGAGATTTGTATAAAATCCATTTATGTCCATTAATGTCTGATGGCTGCCTTGTTCAATAATTTTTCCATTATTCATGACTAAAATTACATCTGACTCTTTTATAGTGGACAAACGATGTGCTACGATAAAGCTAGTACGGCCTTCCATTAATTTTGCAAATGCCCTCTGAACATAAATTTCTGTACGAGTATCAATATTACTGGTAGCTTCGTCTAAAATCAGCATCGATGGTTTTGTCAGCATTACCCTTGCAATGCATAATAACTGTTTCTGACCTTGGGAAATATTGCCGCCGTCTTCTGAAAGTATGGTATCATAACCGTTCGGCAGACGCTTGATAAAACTGTGCGCATGTGCTGCCTTAGCTGCCGCAAGAATTTCTTCCTCACTGGCATCTTCTTTGCCATAGGCAATATTGTCGCGTACGGTTCCCTGAAATAACCAGGTATCCTGAAGTACCATTCCATACATACTGCGAAGCGTCTTACGTTTCATTTCTTTGATACTGACATTACTTGTCTTTATATTACCGGAATCTACGTCATAGAAACGCATCAGCAGATTAATCATCGTTGTTTTTCCACAACCGGTCGGACCTACGATTGCCACTTTCTGGCCTGTCTCCACTTTCAAATTGAAGTGTTCAATCAGAGAAACCTCAGGTTGATAGGAAAAGCTTACATCTTCAACGCTGATACTGCCGTCACTGTCGATTCCTTCTAATAATCCTTCCTCCGAACTCTCCGGTTCCCAGTCAATTAAAGCAAATACTTTTTGAGCGGAAGCAAGTGCGGATTGTAATTCTGTAATTACTCCTGATATTTCGTTAAAAGGCTTCGTATACTGACTTGCATAAGCTAAGAAACTTGACAGCTGTCCGATGGAAACCAGTCCCTGTATTGCTGTAAAAGCTCCTAAGATTCCAACTGCAGCATATACGATCCCATTTACAAAACGGGTAGATGGATTAACCAGTGAGGAATAGAACTGCGCCTTGACGCCGCATTGCTTGAGTCTTTCATTAATTTCCTCAAATCTTGCATATGCCCTGTCTTCATAAGAAAAAGTTTTTACAATATCCTGGTTTCCTATCATTTCTTCAATCAGACCGCCCATTTCACCCTTAATCTTGGACTGTTCACTGAATTTACTATAGATGCGCCTTGATATAAAGGCAGCAACAAACAGTGACATCGGTGTTAGAAGAATGACGACGAGTCCGATTCGTATGTTGATGGATAGCATAAATACTATCGTTCCGATTATTGTTATGATTCCAGTAAATAATTGCGCAAATCCCTGCAGCAACCCATCCGATACAGCATCGATATCATTGACCATTCGATTGATGATATTACCATGTGCATTGCTGTCAATATATTTGAGTGGAACATGGTTAAGCTGTTGGTACGCCCTGGTACGTAAATCCTTTACCGTTAGAAAAGTAATTTTATTTGTCTGATAACTCATCAGCCATTGGAATAAAGCACTCCCGGCAATGACAGCTGCCAGTTTGACTAATATGCTGGCAATTCCGATAAAATCAACAGCTCCAGGCTCTATCATATAATCAACTGCATTACCGATAAGAATCGGAGTCGTCAGTGATAGTACCACGCTTACTACTGCAAAAATCAGTGCCAGTATCATCGAAACACGATAAGGTTTCGTATAATCTAAAAGTCTTTTCAGTACAACAGTATTCAAATTATTTTTCATGATCTGTCAACCTCCTCAGCACTTAATTGAGAATAACAGATTTCTTTATAAACTTCACAAGTAGTTATCAGTTC
>JBASOB010000263.1:0-2858 GCA_049657865.1 Mobilitalea sp. | reverse complement strand
TCACTTATGAGTGATTTAGTGGCTTGGTATAGTAGGGAGAATGATTTACCGGTTCCAATTAAAGCAGCGATTATTAGTTATCAGCTCATTACAATACACCCATTCGAAGACGGAAATGGAAGAACTTGCAGAGCTTTGGCTACCTATGTGCTTATGCTTGGGGGCTATGATTTTAAAGGCTTTAATTCAATGGAAGAATATTATGCAAATAATTTGGAGGGGTACTATAAAAATTTGCAGATGGGACTTCCTGTATTGTATTATGATGGAAGAAATAATCCACCACATTTGGAAAATTGGATAGAGTATTTTATCCGAATTATGAGCTTAAATGCCGAAAATATAACTAGACAGGCTGAAGAGGCAACAAAAAATGAACAAGGAAAATTCGAATTTAGTAACATAAATAAAAAGGATATGAAGATGTTGAGATATATGCTTGAAAATAGTAAGGATAGTTTTAAAACAAAAGAATTAGCGGCTATCTTTGATGTAACACCAAGAGCAATCACAAAGTGGTGTAGCAATTGGGTAGAACGGGAAATTTTAATTGCAAATTTTAAGAATGTTCGTATTACATCATACTCGCTGACTGAAAAATATAAAAAGCTGACACTAAAGGACATTGGTTTTACTGAATAATAATTCGTGTAGTTACGTCGTCAATACCTTCCCGGTATTTATTAATTACAACAAAGATGACTCGATTTTCTTGGTGAAATAAATGCAATCGGCAGTTCAAAGCCAATCATCATTAAGAATACGGATAAAAAAGCAGTGGAGATCACTTATCAGCTGGAGACAGCGGTGAGGGAAGGTTTTTATGAATACATAGCACAATAAAAATAATCGGATGAATTTAAACTTCTACAGAAAAAGTGTATTAACTAGATAGTGATTATAAGAATACATAAAATAACCGCAAATACCATATTTGCGGTTATTTTATTGAAATATAGCACATAAGGGTGTATAATAGCTATAAACAAAATGAAACTATAAAATAACTGCAAATATGATATTTGCGGTTGGATATTGTAATATAGGAGGTAAGCAATGAAAAAAAAGACATTATCACTAGAATCCAAATATAATATTATTAAAGAAAGTTTAAGAGACCAAGTAAATATTATGGTTTCTGATATTACAGAATTATTTCCGGAGTTAGAAAAAAGTAGCCTATACTGGACTATATCAAAGCTAGTGAAGGAAGGATATTTAAAGAGAATAAGAAACGGAGTATATTCACTAAACGAGGTAAAAGGAAAATCAGCTGTATACCTTTCAGAAACAGCCAAAACGGTTGGTAAAATGTTGGATTCAGAAGGATATGATTATTATTTTTCGGGAATCGATGTGATAATAAAATTCATGCAACATGTTCCGGAAGAATTTCCAATTATGCTATTTGTAGAAAAAAACTCGGAGACGGATATTATTCAGTTACTAAAGGAAAATGAAATAACGGTGGTAAAAGCCAGCTCTGTAAAAGATTTTGATGACGAATATGTTTATACGATTATGAGACCGAATGTAATTCTTTACCTAACGGATAACTTTGACTACGCAGATAGTAATGTTGCATTAACCGAAAAAGCATTTATTGATTTGTTTTATGCTATTACACGAAACTCATATCCGATGTCATTGCAGGAACTTGGAAGAACATTTAGTAATATGATTCGTTTAGGAGCAATCGATCAGAAAAAGATGATTACTATTTCATATAAGAGAAATCTACAATATGACATCAGATATATTGTTGAAAATAAATACTTATCCGATGGGGCAAAAGAAATTGTGAAATACATTTAGTCAGGAGGAAAACATTTGAGAGACTATAAAGATAAATTAAAAAATAAACCAGAGGCTTTTTTGCGAGAAACGTTCGAAATACGAATGCAAGATCATGGATTTAAGAATATGGAAAGAATGGAAAAGTTCTTATGGGATTTGGAACTCTTTCAGCAAATTCAAGAGAAACTAGGAGATAGAATTGTTCTTAAGGGAGGAGCAGCTATTCAATTTTATTTTCCAATTGAAGCGCAAAGAACAAGTGTTGATATAGATATGATATTTTATGGGACAAAAGAAGAAATCGATGCGGTATTAGAGGACATTGTTAATCAGTTAAACGAGCACAGTAGTATCTTTTCGTGGAAAGAACATATACCAAAGAATCCAAGAACAACGTTGCCTTTATTTACATACTATGTGGATGTACCTTCTGTACTAACTGCTAAAGAACTTAGAAGCGAAGAAAAAGAAAATATTACCCAGGAGGTCAAGGTTGAGTTCATTATGCAAAATGAACCTGTAGAATATATTCTTGCAAAAGGAAATAACATATTTGCGGTAAATAGTGATTTGGAATATCAGATATTATCACTTAATCACTTATTCGCCGATAAACTTACAACACTTGGACCAGCTACAATTGGTGTGCAAGATGACAGATTAGATGAACAGATAAAGCAGTTTTATGATATTTGGATGTTAACATATTTGCATCATGAAGAACTAGATATTAACGAAATTCGAGAAAAGTATTTAAAACGAGCACATCAGGAATGTGAAGAGAGAAAAGGAATTTTTGATATTGAAGAAATTAAGGCAGATGTAAGAAAGCAGATGCTTCGTTATAAAAGAGCAGATAGTGGAAACGATGTATTATTGAAGAAGACAATCAATGACTTTAATAGTTTATATTTGAATGCAAAGGTCGATTTCAATTCTCGGGTTGTGGCATGTGGAGCGGCACTCGTTGAACTTATGTATGAAGCTATTCTTGATGGAAACGATTTAAATGTTATTAGTACTTCATTAAAAATCGCGAAAATGCTAGAATTTGAGAATTC
>JBASOB010000262.1:0-2449 GCA_049657865.1 Mobilitalea sp. | reverse complement strand
CTTTACCGAGACCTGCGATACGAATACCAAAATCCGTACCATTGCGGCTCATCGTAGCAAGTACTGTACAATACTCAATATCTAGAATTGGATCCATCGTACACTTACAAGCTGGCATTGAAATATTCAGGAAAGTATGATCGTTTTTATTAATGAAATTAAGTGCCTCGATCTTCATCTCATTTGGAAGATCTGCTTCAAGTATCGCGGGTGTAAGCTCACGAAACATCAGTGAAGTACCTGCTTTATTGCGATTATGCCCTTCGTCACCCATTTGCAGAATCTGTGCAATAATTGTCTTAATATCGATATCGCCCTTAATCTCCATTGCTGCCTTCAGTACTGGATACAGAACTCTTTCCATCCAGCGAAGTCTTGTAAGAACCTCATCGTCAAATGCTCCAAAACGAAGTACTTTTCCAAGCCCTTCATTTAAGGTGCAATAAGCACGATTGCCAAAAGTTTTATTCTCAAGAATCCAGACTGGCATAGAATAGGTGACAACACCAGCCATCGGACCTACCGTATCATGCATATGACAGGGATCGAATTTAATCTTACCGGAAGCCGCAAGTATTTCGGCTTCTTCTAGATTACCTGCAAGTCCTTCATAGATAAGTCCGCCCCTGACCGCACCCTTTTGTGGTCCACACATACGGTCCCAGGTAACAGGCGGTCCTGCATGAAGGATTGTCTCCTTTGTCATATTTGGAATAACTTCACCTGCAATACCAAGTCCGATCAATGTAGGCTGCGCACTCAGAATTCTTGTCAGTGCTTCTTGATTTGCTTTCTCTATTTTTGCTAAAAGGTCAGGTTGTTTTAGTATACGTAAATTTTTCACTGCTTCCTTGTCACCGCCTGCTATCGGTTTCCAATCCATTTGAACGGAGGGTATACTTTGTTTTTTCAAATCCTGATAAAATGATTCGATACCAATATTAACAATATGCAGTTCTTTCTGGAATAATTCATTTACTTTACTCACGGCTCTACACTCCTTCCTGCATATTAGCAAGTACAAGCTCTACGAAACGGACTGCCTGTGCATTCGACGGAAATACAACTGCACCTGCATCCATCAGCTGTTTCTGCGTTCTGCTAAGACACTGTGGATCACCTTCTGTACCACATACTTCTGCAACGATGAGAAGATGTCTTCCTTTTGCTTCTGCGGCTGCCCGAGCAGTCCGTATTGCATCTGCTAAATCCTGCGCAGGATTCTCATGAGATCCATAACCGATTACACAATCGACTACAATGATGGCACATTCAGGATCCTTCCCATCGACAATAACACGTTCTGCCCGCAAAGAAGGATCAATCATTGGATGTGGTCTTCCTACGGTAAATTCATCATCACCGAAATCCAGGAAAGTATGTTCCTTACTCTTGCTATTTCTTGCATCAATGAGTTTATCTTGTGGCTGCAGTGGAATATTGCTATAGATGTGCCCAAGTTTCGGAAGCATCAGTTTCATCGCTTCATCGCACAGTGTACCACCAGTGTAGAATCCACGTACATACTTTTGCCCCTTAGACATCTTAATTGCATTTTTCTTGGCCAGCGCCTCTACTTTATCTACTGCGGTAGTAAATCCCGTAAAATCCTCAGCCTGTATTCCATTCGACAGAGCAACCGCCTTATAGGCAGCATCTTCAAGTGAAATGGCTGCCGTAAGGCCATAGGTTTCAATTTCCTTGCGGTCTCCGCCAATAAAGCACACTACAACAGGTTTCCAGGCTTTTGATGCAAGCGTAAGTATTTCCGTCATAATTTCCTTTGCCGGAGGTTTACTGATTAAAGTAATTATCTTTGTCTTAGGGTCACGAACCAGAGCTTCAAACGCAAGTTTCATCATAAGACCGCCGATTTCCTTCTTTAAATCACGGCCGCCTGTGCCGATTACCTGAGATATTCCACCACCCAACTGATCAATCAGGGAGGTTACTTCTTGTGCACCGGTTCCTGAGGCAGCAACAATACCGATATCACCTGCTTGCACTACATTCGCAAATGCAAGCGGAATATGATTAATAATTGCAGTACCGCAGTCAGGTCCCATTACCAGAAGTTCTTTCTTATAAGCATATTCTTTTAATGCACGTTCTTCTTCTATCGTAACATTATCCGAGAAAAGCATTACATTTATATTTCTTTCCAGGCAGTCCTGTGCCACATCAGCTGCATACTTTCCGGGTACAGAAATAATTGCGATATTTAAATCTGGATCAATACTACATGCCCCTTCTAGGGTTGGCGGATAATAATATGCTTCTTTTGCTTCTGTTTTCTTATTGAGAAGCTCCTCCACCTTTTTTTTGGCAGCAGTATAAGCAGATTCATCCTCACATTTTACTGCTACGAATAAATCATTGGCCGTAACGGTTATAAATTCAGGTGTTGCAAGCCCAATATTATGAGCTATCTCGCGGTTAAGGTCCGTAC
>JBASOB010000261.1:0-17042 GCA_049657865.1 Mobilitalea sp. | reverse complement strand
GTAAGAGTATGAACAATTTTGGCTACGGTAGAAGCTTTCTGGCCAATTGCAACATACACGCAGACTACACCTTTACCTTTTTGATTCAAAATCGCATCAAGAGCGATCGAGGTTTTTCCTGTCTGCCTGTCTCCGATGATCAGCTCTCTTTGGCCTCTTCCGATTGGGAACATGGAATCGATTGCCAGAATACCGGTTTCCATTGGCACTGTAACAGACTTTCTGTCAACGATACCGGGTGCTTCCTGTTCAATTGGACGATAACCGTCTGCAATGATTTCACCTTTTCCGTCGATCGGTGTGCCAAGTGCATCCACAACTCTTCCAACAAAAGCTTCACCAACCGGAATTCCTGCTTTCTTTCCTGTTCGTACTACAAGGGATCCTTCACGGATTCCGGTATCTTTACCAAACAGAATACATCCGATCTGCGTTTTTCTGATATCCTGAACCATACCCATAACACCGGTATCAAACGTAACGATTTCACCATACATCGCATGATCAATTCCATAAACAGTTGCAATACCATCACCAACGGACATTACGCTTCCAGTTTCCTGGTCTCCTGTATTTAAATCATAATTTTCTATTTCACTTTTTAAAATAGATATAATCTCTTCTGAACTAATTGAACTCACTCTCTCACCTCCGAACTAATTTTTGCTGCAGCTGATTGAAACGTCCTCTGATACTCCAGTCCGTTACATTATTGTCAACCTGTATTATGAAGCCTCCTAGTATAGCGGAGTCTTCTATTAACATAAGATTAACCTGCTTCTTATGATATTTATTCATTAGAAATGTACGGATTCCTTCTAGCTGTTCTGCTCCAGGTGCTGTCACATAGGAAAGCTTAGCTTCGAGAATTCCGTTCTTTTCATTATAGTATTTCTTATATGCAGCAAATATATCGTCTGTTTCTTCTATACTTTGATAGTCGGACAATACTTTGAAAAAATTATGCATTTCCTTTGGAAATACTTTTTCAATGATACTATGCTTCTTAAGCTTTGAAACAGTGGGATTTGTCAGAATACCCTTTAACTCAGGGACGGAGGACAAAATTCTCTCTGCTTCCTCTATCATGTTTTTTGAAATTCCAAGTTCATATAGAACTTTTGCATAATTAATTGCGGTCTGTGTCATGAGTACCACCCGCTTTTTTCAAGAAATCATTATATAGAGATTGATTTCGACTGTCATCTGACTTTTCACTGACTATTTTTGCGGCTGCGATCATAGCAAGTCCTGCTATCTCTGATTCCATCTCCCGCAATGTCTTCTCTCGGTCCATTCTGATTGTCTTCTCTGCATCGCTAATAATTTTTCCAGCTCTTTCATCTGCATCTTTTACAATACGCTCGTACTCTTGACTTGCGTTTCCTCTGGCTGACTCTATCATCTCATCAGCTTTTGCACCAGCATCTTTTATTGATATTTCATACTGCTGTTTTAATTCCAGTGCTGTATTTTCTACATTCCTGGCATTCGAAAACTGCTCTTCAATAAGCGCCTGTCTCTTTTGTATAATGCCCATTACCGGTCCAACCAAAAACTTTTTCATCAGCAAAAATAATACGATCAGGTTTATGACGGTAAAGGCCAGACTTTGTATCGTTAAACTCAGCATCTTTAGCGCCTTCCTTTCACAATAATATATGGTGATTATCAAATATCAATTGATTCTTATCGCTCATTTTCTATTTTACTAAGATGATGATAAGCAGTGCGATTACGAAACCGTAAATAGCGGTTGCTTCTGCTAATGCACAGCCTAGTAAAAGGGCTTTGTTAATTTTTCCTTCTGCTTCTGGCTGTCTTGCGATGGATTCTACTGCTTTTGATGTTGCGATACCAATACCGATACCTGCTCCTGCTCCTGTTAATACTGCTACTGCTGCTCCGATTGCTACTAATGACATAATTTTAATCTCCTTTGATTTTTATTTTTCTATAATTCTTCTTGCTTACTGATCAATTACTCTGTTTCAACTGCCTCTTTAATAAAGAGTGATGTTAAAAATACAAAAACATATGCCTGAATTAATCCATCAAAGATATCAAAATACAGGCTAAAGATTGCTGGTACAAAAATCGGAACTACTAATTTCAGAAGTTCCATGATTACAAAAGAACCTAACACATTTCCAAATAACCGCATACATAAGGACAATGGTCTGATGAATAGTTCTAGTACATTAATCGGTGCAATAATTGCAATTGGCTCTGCAAAGCCTTTTACCCATTTTTTAACACCCTTTTGATGTATTCCTGCGTATTCAATCAGTACAATACTCATGAGTGCAAGTGCTGCCGTAACACTTAAGTCCTTAGTCGGCGATTTAAACCCAAATAGTCCGATGATATTTGCGATTCCGATATACAGTAAAACCGTAATCATATAGGGGATATATCTTTTTCCGTTTTCTCCGAGTGATTCTTCGAAAAAATGATGCATCCAGTTAATCGCTGATTCCAGTAATACCTGAGGCTTACTTGGATTTTCGACTTTTAGGTTTCTTGTAAGTATTATAGAGGCTAATACCATTACCGCCATGATAATCCATGTGACTACAACTGATTCGGCTACTGGTATTCCGATACCAAATAGATGGATCGTAAATACCGTATCGCAGTTCAGTTGTTTTAATAGATCATTAACTAGTTCATCCATACTTCTCCTTTCTCTATTATTCGAATTCTTTCCTTGGTAACTGTTTAAATTGCTGTGGTTTTTCTTTTATGTAATAAATAATTTCGAATTCATTTCTTGTCATTCATTTCATTACTTTTCTGATTCGCTTAAATAAAAACAAAATGATCCTGCGGCTGTATCAATATACAGTTAGAAATTTTATTCTTATATAAGAGCTCCATTACCCGACAGATTTAAAACATTTCCCTGTTTACTTCCACAAAAAAAAGCAGGCTTCCACCATATATCTCCATTGATTTATCTCCATTGATTGGCAATGACGAAATATGTTTCTAACATGCTCATCTAAGTTTTCCTATTATATTCCCTTATTTTCTAGTTGTCAACTAACATAATTTGGTATATATATACATTGTCTTGTTCTCTGCAACTAGTAAATATTATTTGAGTATTACTTCTATCCATTTCGCAAAAAAGTCCTAGTTTTAAAGGTATTTCTCTTCTATCAGACGAAAAAGAAGCTTAACCGGATTCCTATAAATTCACCTGGTTAAGCTTCCCAATTGCATACTATTCATAAATTATTACTATTTATTTTGTCGAATAGAAGAAATTATTGTTCATAATTAATACTCTGATTCTATCTCCGTTGTCATGAATAGTTACATTTCTAAAACCGGAAGCGTCTTCCCGTTTTTCTTCCATTCTCTGAATTCTGCAGCCGCCGTGAATAGTACGTCTGTAGAAGAGTTTAATGCTGTTTCACAGGAATCTTGAACAAAACCTATAATAAATCCAATTCCAACAACTTGCATCGCAATATCATTCGAGATACCGAACAGGCTGCAAGCAAGAGGAATCAACATCAAAGAGCCACCTGCAACACCGGAAGTACCTGCCGCAGAGACACTTGCAACCAAACTAAGTACCAGCATTGTTGGTATATCTACCGAGATACCAAGAGTATGTACGGCTGCCAAAGACATCGTCGTAATTGTAATCGCTGCTCCTGCCATATTAACCGTAGCACCAAGCGGAATACTGACCGAATAGGTATCTTTATTTAATCCAAGAGTTTTACATAATTCCATATTAACAGGAATATTCGCTGCTGAACTTCTGGTAAAGAACGCAGTAACTGCACTTTCTTTCAAGCATTTGAATACCAACGGATATGGATTCTGTTTAATGCACAGGAAGACAATGAGGGGATTTAAGATAAGCGCAACACCGAACATACAGCTTACCAGTACAATCAGTACTTTTCCGTAAGTTGCAAAACCTGCAATCCCTGTTTCCGTGATGGTGGTAAATACAAGGCCTAGAATACCAAAAGGTGCACAGCTGATTACCCACTTTACGACCTGGGAGATTGCATCGGAAGCATCAGACAATCCCTTCTTCGTTCCTTCCGAGGTACACTTAAATGCAATTCCTAGCACAACTGCCCATGATAATATACCGATATAATTTGCATTATATAAGGCTGCTACTGGATTGGTAACTGTATTCATAAGAAGTGTCTTAAGCACTTCTCCTATATTTGTCGTAACTTCTGCTCCTGCAACTTCTAGTTCTGAACTTAAGGCTAACGTGACCGGAATAAAATTATTAACTACTACTGCGACTAGCGCAGAACCGATCGTCCCTAGCCCATAAAGCAGAAGGACACTTTTCATATTACTTCCAGATCCTGATTTTGCTGAGGCAAGTGAAGACATTACCAGAACAAACACTAATATCGGTGCAATCGCCTTTAATGCACCTACAAAAACCTCACCTAAGAGACTGATTACTGTAAATTGTGGTACGGTCAGTCCTAAGATAAGGCCAATTATCATTCCTAATAAGATTCTTTGAATCAGGTTCATTTTTTTCCAAACTTTAGATATCGCTTTCATTTTTCCTCAATTCTATTACCGATTGGTAATACTCTGTATTATAATTCAAGTCACCGTGCTGATTGCTGTTACCCTGTTATTTATCTCCAAAAATCTGCTTCCTATATTTCTTTGCGGTCGGTGTTGCTGCAAGACCTCCGTCAGCCGTCTCCTTAAGTGCCGGAAGCATACAGTCTCCTACCGACTTCATCGCCTGAATTACTTCATCTACCGGGATCTTACTCTCGATTCCTGCCAAGGCTAATTCTGCCGATACAAAAGCGTTCGCTGCTCCCATTGCATTCCGTTTAATGCAAGGAATTTCTACTAATCCTGCTACTGGATCACATACCAGACCAAGTACACTCTTTATCGAGATCGCACAGGCATGTTCCACCATCGCAGGTGTTCCGCCACATAGTTCCACCAGCGCTGCCGCTGCCATGGCACTTGCCGATCCGCATTCTGCCTGACATCCTCCTTCTGCACCTGAAATACTAGCCTTATTGGCTATCACCATTCCAATTGCGGAAGAAGTAAACAACGCCATTACTAATTGCTCATCGCTCAATTTTCTCTCTTTAGCAATGGTCATCAGTACGGCGGGAATGATTCCACAGCTTCCTGCCGTCGGTGCCGCAACAATCTTTCCCATACAGGCGTTACTCTCCGATGCAGAAAGCGCTTTAACAAGTGCATTTCCAATAATCGGACCACAGATAGTTCGCCCTTCTTTCACGACTTGTTCCATCTTATAGGCATCACCACCGGACAGCCCACTGTTGGAACGCTTCTCTCTATCGATACCTTCTTCTGTGCTTTTCCTCATTACTTCAAGCATCGCCTGCATGGTTTGTTTCAATTCTTCTTCTGTCTTTTCCATCACTGAAGCCTGTTCTTTAAGTACCAGCTCTGAAATCTTAATCTTCTTCTCTTCTGCTTCTCGGCAGAGTTCTGATACCGAATTATATTTCATGGCTACCTCCCTAGATTGCATTTAATATGCTAACCGATTTCACATGATCAATCTCTTGAATTGTCTGCTTAATTGATGATCCGATTTCTCCATCTATTTCAATCGTCATAATTGCTATTCCGCCTTTTTCCTGTCTGCTCAGCGAAAAATTATTAATATTGATTCCATTGTTGCCAAGAATATTACTCACCTTTGCTACCATTCCCGGCATGTCAAGATGTGTGATGATAAGCGCCGTCGATTTCCCAGAAATCAAAACATCCGCTCCGTTAATCCGGTTAATCAGTATATTACCTCCTCCTACGGAGGAGCCTCTTACATTTATAATCCTGCCGCTCTCACCCTCCAGTTCAATGTCTGCTGTATTTGGATGTACTCCTTCTAGTTCCAGGGTTTCGAAAGTATATTCCAGACCCTCTTCGTTCGCGAGATCAAAACTGTTACGAATTCGTTCATCGTCCGTATTCATTCCAAGAATACCTCCAATGATTGCTTTATCCGTTCCATGTCCGCGGTATGTCTTAGCAAAAGATCCCGAAAAACCAATCCTAGCCTTGACCGGTTTCTCTCCTAATATCGAGTGGGCATATTTCCCAATGCGTACTGCTCCAGCGGTATGCGAACTGGAGGGACCAATCATAACCGGTCCGATAATATCAAAAACTCCCAGCATAAACTCACCTCTTTCTATCTATTTATAAATTATTACCAAATCATGAAAAATTTGTCATTTGTGTTATTGTAATTATTCACTAAATACTTTTTCACAGCCGGGTTTTATTATGCACAATATACAACAGCAAGTCAATGGTAACTTGTATCTATGTATAAATATGCACAATTCCATCGTCTTTTTGAGGGTTTTCACTATATAAACGCCTAAGGAATCACACTTTATTCACCGACATTCTTCATTTCGTTTTATGATTGACAAGTCAACTGACATAAGATATAATTTAGTTGACTTGTCAATCGACATATTAAATTCCACAGTTATTATAATATAGGAGGGATAAATTATGCAACAGGAAGATATCAAGTATTTGCTCAAGCTTAACAGTGTCATTTTTCGAAGCTCTCAGGTATATCTAGATAAGGCGCTGAAGGAATATGAATTAAGCAGTGGATCCTATCCCTATTTATTTATTCTTAAGAATAATGAAGGTATCAGCCAGAGCAAAATCAGCGAAGAACTCGGCTGTGATAAGGCCATGACGGCCAGAACAATTACAAAACTTATTGAGCTTGGTTATATTGACAAGCAAAAAGATGAATCTAATTATAAATCCAATAAGATCTATTTAACAGAGAAAGCTCGGATTGTAATTGTACAGGTCATCGATAAAATCGATGAATTGATTCAGTTAATGACGATGGGACTAAGTGAGCAGGAGAAGTTGAATACCATGGATTCTATGAATAAGATTTTAAATAATATTAGAAAACTTTAATTATACTTGCAGAGGCAGAGGAGAACAGAATGGATTCCAAAGAAAATAGTACAAATAAAAATAGATGGCTTATATTATTGACCGTCGTAATGGTAACTTTCATGTCAACTTTAGATGGCAGCATCGTTAATGTAGCTTTACCCGTAATGGCTAAGCTCTTAAAGGTAACCACCGCCAACATCCAGATGGTAGTAACCAGTTATTTGATTATCATTGTAGCAACCATCTTGATTTTCGGAAGACTCGGAGATATCCTTGGCAAAACCAAAGTGTTTAAGTTTGGAATCATCGTATTTACGCTGGGCTCACTGCTCTGTGGCTTGACGAATTCTCTCCCCGTATTAATTATAGCGAGAGTGATACAGGCAATTGGTGCCGGCGGTACCATGGCTAACAGTCAGGGAATTATTACAGAGGTCTTTCCAGCTAAGGAACGGGGAAGAGCCCTTGGACTAACTGGAACTGCAGTTGCACTCGGATCACTTGTCGGACCAGGACTTGGCGGTCTTATCGTAGCAACCTCAAGTTGGGAAAATATCTTCTTAATTAATGTACCAATCGGTATTCTTACTTTATTCTTGGCTTTTAAGCTGTTACCAAAAGATCAGTATACTGAAAAATCAAAGTTGGACGGCGTCGGCGCTATCCTGTTTATGTTTTCCGTAGTACCCCTATTTGTTGCACTTAGTGCAGGACAGAGTCTTGGATTTGACCATCCCTTAATTCTGCTGGGATTTTTAGTTGCGGTTATTTCTTTTACTATCTTCATTATCGTGGAGAAACGGAGCAAAAATCCTCTATTACAGCTGCAGATTTTTGAGAATAAGCTGTTCTCACTGAGCATCTTCTGTGGATTCATCTCTTTTGTCGCAATCTTTTGCACTAATATTATTCAGCCTTTTTATCTTCAGGATGTAATGTCTTTCTCTCCTGGTAATACCGGTTTAATCTTAATGGTCTATCCTTTGATTTTGTCGGTGGTTGCTCCTGTGAGCGGACATTTATCGGATAAGATCGGTTCGAGCGTGTTAACTTTTATCGGATTATTACTAACAAGTTCCGGTTTATTCCTGATGTCTACTTTGAATGAGAATTCCAGCATAATCAGTATGATTATTTTCATTGCGGTTATGTCCATCGGTAATGGATTGTTTCAATCCCCTAATAATTCTCTGGTTATGTCTACGGTACCTAAGGATAAGCTCGGAATTGCCGGAAGCGTTAATGCACTGATCAGAAACCTTGGTATGGTATGCGGAATTGCACTTGCAACAACGCTTCTATATAATAGGATGAGTTCCCTGCTTGGATACCGCGTGACCGATTATGTGGTTGGAAGAAATGATGCATTCATTTACGGCATGAGAACCGTGTATATCGTTGCAGCTGCTATTTGCTTGTTTGGAGCAGGGTTGACGGCTTATCGGTTGTTTCATAAGGAGAGGGACGTGGAAGACATGGTGGAAGGGGAATAGGGCTAGGGTAAGACCTTGTGAATCCTAGATACCTATACTGTTCTTCCCATTCTGTTTCACATGATACAGCTTCAAGTCGGCCTGTCGGAATAGTTCGCTGAACTGATTGGCCTTGCTGCTTACATTATCTGCAATTCCGATGCTAACGGACATCGTGATGAGCTGTTCTTCTTTCTGAATGATAATATTTCTTATCTTTTTATGAATTTGCTCTGCTTTTATCTTTGCCATTTCTTTTGTTGCGTTGTTTAAGATAATTACAAATTCATCTCCACCAAACCGGCCTATAATGCCGTTTTCCGTTACTTCATCAGAACAGGTTTTACAAATAAGCTTTATCGCTTCGTCTCCTAACAGATGCCCATAGCCATCGTTAATCTGTTTTAAATTATCGATATCGAGAAGGATACACGCTACTTGAGAATTATTTTCCAATGCCTGCTTTAACCAGAGGTTTGCGGTATCCTCCAGATATCGTCTGTTATAAACTCCGGTTAAGGAATCCGTATTGGCCTTCCTTTCAATTGAGGATAGCTTCAGCTTTATTTCTATTTTTTTCGCTGCGATATCTAATTCCTTCGTCTTGATCTTCTTGAGCAAAGCGATGTATTCCTTCTGTGTTTGGTATCCTAAGGCTAGATCCCCCATCAATTCACATATCCGGCATCTTTCCTCATGAATTTCCCTCAACAGATATACATCATCATTAGGCTCGATGATATCTTTCGCTTGATTTAGTGCTTCGTATGCTTCCTTATATAAGTTCTGTTCACTGTACCAGTGGCTTAATAAATCATAGCACTGTGTTTTCTCTCTTGGAAATGTCTCAAGAACCGGATCCATACGCATCTCTTCGATTAGTTCTTTCGCTGTTTCATATTCCCGCAACATGATATAGGCTTTAGCAATATTTAGCTTGACCCTGAGTTTTAGTATAGGGCTCTCCGGTTGGTGTAATTTCGCCATCTCTAGACCAACCTTCGCTAACTTAAGCGCTCTCGCGTATTTCTTCTCCGTATAGCAGATATGGCTATAGTTACTGAAGGCGTTGCTCAGGATATTATATCTCTCCAGCTTTTTCCCCAGCTTTATTGTTTTCCGCAGCGTTTCTTTCGCGCAGAGATTATCTTTCTGATATTCATAGAGCAGGAATAATACATTATTTGCTTGCAAATGGTCGGTTTCATCCCCGTGATCATTACAAATATCAACATAGTAATTCATATAGTTAAATGCTTCTTCCATGTCACTAATGCAATAATAGGACACAGCAAGATGGAGGTAAGCGATTAAGATCGATTTATAGTCCGTTATTTCAAGGCCATTCTCAAGGAGTAAATAGCTTTGTTTTATTGTTTCTTCATAATTACCTTCTGCCCGCAGAGAACTAACTCTATTCTGTAATTCGATCAAGTCGTTTTTATGCAAAATACTAACCCCTCTTCTGTTTATGCTTACTATGGAAATATCAGTTTGTTGTGTGTATGCTTACTGATATTGGCATAATGATTTCTAGTGTTTTGTAGTTGTTTAGATTTTAACATAATCGTGGGGATTAGCCAATATGTTTTGGGGGAATTGGTGGTTTATATTAAAAAGACTATGAGAAATTTGGGGTATAAAAAACGAGCCGTCGCAACAGCCCTTTTTAGATGGGTTCCGAAGAAGTACCACCGCTATTATTAATTATGTTGGTATCATAGCATGTTGGTTTGCATTAATCAATTGGAATTTTACATGTTAATACTGCTTTACTGTTATAACTCGACTTAAAGTAAAGTAAGTAATGAACGTACATTAAACGTTGAATATTGAAAGTTGGTATGCAATATATACTTTTAAAATATTATGCATTATACTGTAATTATAATGTAGACAAGGAGAGTAAAAGATGAAAAATATTTTAAAAGAGTGTTTAGATTTATCTGAAGAAGAAAAAAATAGATTATGGTCAAAAAGTATGTTCGTATTTGATACTAACCTTTTACTGAATTTATATCGATATTCAAAAGAAACCAGAGATGCATTATTCAGTGCATTATATAATTTGAAAAATCGAATATGGATACCTTATCATGTCGTTGAAGAGTATTATAAAAATAGGTGTAAGATAATTTATGAAACAACAGAAAAATATGATAAGTTGACAAAATCATCAGATACTTTTATTGATGAATGTCGAATATCTCTTAATTTAAAAAATAAAGAAGTATTGGAATTAAAAGAATTTATACAAAATTGGTTAATTAAAGAAAAAACTAATAATTTATTAGTTATTAAACCAGCCGAAGATGCAATACTTGATAATTTGCTAAATCTATTTGATGGTAAAGCTGGTAAAAATATGGACCAATCTGTATTGGATGGTATATTAGCAGAAGGGAAAACCAGATATGATAACAAAATACCTCCAGGTTATATGGATTCTAAAAAGATAAATAATACAAATGACAATAATATGTTTGGAGATCTTATTATTTGGAAGCAAATTCTCGAATATTCGAAGGAGTTCCAAAAAAATATTATTTATGTGACAAATGATCAAAAAGAGGATTGGTGGTATATAGAATGTGGTAAAACTATAGGCCCTAGATATGAATTAAAAAAAGAATTTCATGATTATACAGGAAAAGAATTTCATATGTATTCTATGGAAAGTTTTCTAACAAAAAACAATACAAATACAGACAGACGTATTTTAGATGAAGTAAAGTATTTTGAAGATGATATTAACCAAGAAAGTGACAATATAATTTTATCACCTTACAATAAGTATAGAAATATTTTTAAAGAAAATGAAATAGGGATATTCCCTGAGTGTATCCAAAAAATAAAATTAGACAAAGATAGAATAAATACTTTGAAAAATATTGAAGGTGAGAATTATGAAATAATGAAAATGTTAGACTATAAAAGAAATAAATTATACAGAGAGCAAGAAGCACTTAATCAACTGAAGAAAAAGTATCGGAATAGTGATATACCAGAGGAAATAATTCAACAAATGTACGAAATATCTAATAGCATCAGAAAAACAGAATATGAAATAATACGTTTAAGCAAGATAGAATATGACCTAGGCAAGTAAAATTTTATTACTAGGGTATAAATTTTCTTTCGCAACACAAGCGCTGTAGAAGATGACAGTTGCAAATGATGACTTTATCATATTGATAAATTAAACAAGAGGATAATATAGAGTGAAGCAGATAATTAACATGTTAATTATCAAATCAAAATGTATTTATTAAATATTGAAAACCGAAGTCATAGAAGTTCTCTGCAGTACAAAATAGTATACTTATTCTGACAGCTGCTATTACTCTTGGTGTTTATTTGAATCAAGTGATAGAGAGAAGAAAAAAAGTATATAGAAATATATAATTACAGATTATGTAAGCAAAAGAAAACTCTAAGCAAGTTCGACAATGTTTTGAATCCGCTTATAAGGTTGACATAGATAATTTATGGAAAATGGTAGGTGTACTGGAATCAAACGAAGGGAATAAATATAACCATTATTTCTATTATAGCGCAACCCTGCAATGAATTCCAAAATATAAATAATTATTATATTCATGCATCATTTATGGATGACCTATTTATGCGTTAGTTATAAGAATGACATAGTATATTTAAATTTATCAAATATCAGTTTATCTTGTATAACCTTGATATACCTTAAGAAACCAATGTTTTAAAGTCGGTTCCATATTTTCCCTTTTGTAGGTCGGATTAGGTTAATTCTTTCTAAGGGTTTGGTTATCATAAGATTACATCAATTGCTATGATTCCTTTAATAAATCTTAATAAAAGAAACCCTTTTACTTACTAGATCGACACTCTCTAGACTATACCCGGCACCCATCCAAGTATTTGTAATAACATGAGTCTTTGAATGATGCCAATATGGTACATATTGATAGGCTGATAGACAAAGTTTTAGTCCTATAATTTTTTCAATCTCTGCAAAGGATAAAGTAATGTGTGTATCATTACTATTTTCGAAATATTTTGTTAAATCAATAAATTTGCTAACTCTCATCTGTTCCCTCCTAAATAGTTGGTAGTGTTATAATATTGATTTCTGGATACTTTTTTCTTATGTTTAAAACATGCTTTGGTTTAGGATCTGAAGCATAATATATAACATATTTATATTTCGCAACTATATTTTTGCTAATCTTCTCTGTATCCTTTGCTAATTTTTTATTACTATCTGGCGCGGTTGCAGAAAAGCACTCACATATTACTTCTCCGTCTTTCGATTCCACATCATAGCCTGATTCAGTCCCGAAATTCACGTAAAATAATTTACCGGGATATAACGCCAACAAATATTCTACTGCTTTAAGACACACAATGTATGTAAAGGTTTGATTAGTCTGTTCAATAAAATTTGTTGATTCTTCAAAGAGAGGATCATACCCTGATTGACCAAACCTTAGAGTTTTCAATAAATCAAGACCTTTATCTTTTATAAAAAGATCTTCCATGTATGTATCTGTGTTTGCATCAATTTTTGCTCGGTATTCATTTACTTTTTCTAATCCATTAAATTGTTGTCTTTTATCCATATATACTTTCCCTCAACCCTACTCAAGAAGATTACAAAGACCTAAAATGCCCTCTAGCTATAATTCTTCATCCTTTTAATAATATATGATTTATTTTATGTTCAATACACTTTCTGCATCTTTGGATAATCTTCCCATATATTTTCAGTGATAGTATTCTTTGGGAATAATGTCTTATATAAATAATTCACACCGAGTTTACCGTAATTATTTCGTTTTTATTCTGATTCTATTTGAATTTGGTTCACCACATTTTATATTATTACCTATTTTCACAATCTTTTTGACATCGTGTTAAATATTCCCATGTTTTCTATATCACTTCCTATAATGTCCAGTTGATTTTCAGTATAGCCTATTTCGTTAAATATTATTTTATCAATTGTTCTAGTTAATTCAAGTACTGTATCATTGTGATCATCAATAAAATAATTAAACTCATTTGTTAATTCAGAATTCTGTACTGACTCTCCACTTTCACAAAAACTATAAGATTCATTTACTTTCTTAAGAAAATGTTTTTCAATATCTAATATATCTATTACTGTCCGTTCGATAACACTTCCTGGTTTTAGACACTTAAGTTTAGGTATAATACATTTATTGTATATCTTTGGCTTAAAAATATTATCCTCACCATATACTTTCATACAATACCATATAAATGCGCTTGATTTTAGCCATGCTACAATCGTATAGATTGAAAAGATTTTTTCTGCTTCTTCATATATTTCCAAAAATATTGATTTGTCTGTCGTTTCAATAAAATTTTTATCTGTGTCAACTAAATAAGTAGCTCCTTGTTCTGTAATAATAATTCCTTGTTTATTAACTTCAAACAAATTCGTTAAATCAGTAATTAAAAAGTCCTTAATTCTTGGACTAGTATATCTTAATATAGCCTCTTTTAGTCTTGCTTTTTCATTTTTTGCATAAACAATCTTACCGTCATCACATCCAAGCTGAAAGCTTTGATTACACCAAAAATCTTTATTTTTCGATTCTTTAATTTCAATAACCTTAGTAATAAAAGATAAATCAATTCCGGTTCTTTCGGTTTCCCTTATTATTACATATTTATCTATAGGTTGCTTTAAGTTTGAAAGTGAACTAATTGCATTATCAATAATTTTACTATTATTGGTATCAAAAATGCTCATATCATTAAGCATTCTCTTTTCAACAATGCTTATAACTTCAGAAATCGTAGCTTTTTTGATGTTTGAATCGTATATATATGCTTCATCAAGACTATTAATATACCATAAATGCTTTTCTTTAGTTCTATTAAATAATATGAATACCGTTCTGCCATTTCCTAGTGGCTCGACAGAAGATGAAATTTTCATTTGCTGACTTCCAGTTTCCAATAGATGGAGTGCTTCACCAAGCATGTCTTTTATCTTCTCTTTATCTAATGCAATTCCTTTAATATTATTTTTGCTGTCAACACCAAATATAACGTTATTATAGTCACTATTATAACACGCTACTATTGCTTTTGCGATTCCTAGAATATCACCATCTGCTAATTCCTCAATCAGTATTGTCTTTTCGATTTTTAACATATTATCTATAATCTCTGATAATCTAGGATTATCAACATCACTAATATACTTTGTTGGATTTTCAAATGCTTTATATAGCTCTATAAAATTTCTTTTTTCAATACAGGCATATGAAACCTTTTTTCCAATTGAATCAATATCATGTGCATCGGAAGCATTTACATATGCCAATGGTTGTGTCCTTTGATAATCAGGCTGATTCATAATCATATCTTTTATTTTATCTAATGTTTTTATGTTATTGCAAGTTATGCCTTTGATTATAGATGCTTTAAATATTGCAGCTCTATATCTGCCGTCTAATTTTTCAAATATACCATTAGCGCTGTCAACATGCGGAGCTATTACTAACTTGTCTACCAAGTTTTTGCATTCTAGAAAATACAAGACATCTTTTTGTGGTATTACATCAGAATCACTTCCTCTTGAATCTTCTGAATATCCAACCTCATTTAGCAATAAATCTATCCCCTCATATAATTCAGGTGCGGTAATAACCAGTATATGTATTCCTGGGTTAAGCGTAATTTCGACCCCTGGTAAAATTAATAATTTACTAAATAGACCAAGTTTATAAGTTATATCCTTTATTCTTTTTTTGATTTCATCGGACGATTCTGCAAATTTATTAAGGATTTCTCTTTCTTTTAATAATTCATCCTTTAATCCAATCATTTGTTCATACCCTTTAATGGTATTATGGTCGGTTATTGCAATGATATCTATCTTTTCCTTGATAGCTTTTTCTAATATGTCAAAATATCGCTCTTCTTCCCTACCCCCTATATAACATTTCGATGCAGGTGTATGAACATGTAAATCCATTTTATAATACTTTTTTTTCACAATACTCTTCTCCTCCGTACTTCAGAATGACCATAGTTAAATTTTACCACTTCATAAATAAATTGTAAATATTAATAATGTTAATATTTGTTAACAACAACCATAATGCATCCCTCTTAATTAGCCGCTTTCAATCATTATATAAACTTTTTGATAATTTTCAGGCCAACAAAAATAAAATCTTGACTATCTTGTTCTTACTAGTAATGTCGAATAACTCAATTAATTATATTATTTCGCCATTCCTTTTGCTTCTCTAAAGCATAAACAATTAGAATATTTAGTATGTACTCTTATCATTTATAATAGTTCAATTTATATAACCTCTAAATGACCGCCCCCATTACTATTCCTGTTAATATTATGATATTCAGCTTTAGGCTTACTTATCAAATCTACTATAAAAATTATGTTAGCAAATAATTATAATAAATATTTCAATACCCTAGATTCCTGTGACGTTTCTACGCATTGGAAATCCATTTACATAATATGGTGTTTATACCATGCTACTAATAAATAATTTTATAATCAAGGAGGCGTTAATGTTAGAATTTAAGTGCCAGAATTGTAGTGTTGTGTTCTACTGCAATTTTGTCCTAATTTTGGAAGACCTGGTAATTGAACTCTGATACAGAACCAGCTTAAAATCAGTATGTAAATAATCCTTAAGCAACCTCTAAAAAGCATTATGGTTGTTAAATAACTGTATTGGTGTTTATATTTAGTTTTTTATTATTGCAGGGATGAAGACAATATGGCTTATTTCTGGTACCATTTCTGCCTCTACCTCTTTATATGAGAATATTTCAAATGAAAAACAAAATTTCAGGTAGTGACCGGTTTAACATCCAAAGAAGAAGATATTGCATTTAATATTTTGAAAAGTTCTGCCATCGAATCCGCCGACAGCATAAACACGATGAATTAATAGATGATAAGAATGAAGACGAATAAATTTGATATAGCTTGAGTTATCACGGTAAGATAATATTATCATGTATATCTCCACCGATAAAGTAGTAAATCAAGTTAGATAATCATATAAATGGTGACACTGTATCTATATTAAATGACTATATCTTTACGCTGGATGAAGAATCTGATTTGCTAATCAAATGCGAGAAGACTATAAAGAATATGTTAAAATCGCCTTCTACTGCGAAGTTCCCAAACATTAACCATTGGCGTTTCGCCAAGCAGGATGGTAAAATTACTATTCAGAGTTATTTCGATTCTCAAAATTCGTTCGGTGCTGAATTAAGGAGCGAGTTTCAGTTTATTTTAACTACAGATGATTATACTGTAGAGTCACTTATATTTGATGGCGAAGAGATGATGAAGTAATGGGGTTAAATGAAAAATCAAGAGCTAATAAGAGCGATTCACGTTTACGTCCTGCACCGTAACCTCACGACTTCGTCGTTCGGTCACGCCGGCTGCGCCTGTGCAAGATAAGAAAAGATACACTCGTGCGAGCGAGTGATATGCCCCTTGTCAAGTAGACAAGTTAAATATCTAAAATAAGGTGCTGATGGACGGCCACACGGTTTGTGTGGTCGTTTTTCTATGCACACCATTTTTCTTTGTATTTCTGAATTCGTTTATTC